>CAIMHT010000019.1 GCA_903840935.1 uncultured Chlorobiaceae bacterium | reverse complement strand
CAACAAGCTGAAGCTCAATCTTGCCTACCGGGCGTTCTGGAACAGCAAGGAGACGGAGCGGGTTGTACATCCCTATCGGTTGCATTTTTCTCACTCAAAGGAAAACTGGTCGCTGTTTGGATATTGTGAACTGCGACAGGAGATCCGCTCTTTTGTTGTCAGCCGAATCAGGGAGGTATCGCTGACTACAGAGCATTTCACCATTCCCGCCTCATTTTCCATTGACCGCTATATTGAAGAGAGCTTCGACCAGATTCATGAGGAGTGCATTCATGATGTAGCAATACGGTTCACCGCCTACCAGGCGCAATGGATAAGGGAGCACCGCTGGCATGCAACCCAGCAGATCGAAGAACATAAGGACGGATCGGTTGTTCTGAAAATGCGGATCGGAGCCCTGGATGCCCTGATGCACTGGGTCATGCGTTATGGAAAAGAGGCAGAGGTGCTTGAACCGGTTGAGCTGCGGGAGATGATCAGGGAGGAGCTGAGGTGGACACAAAAGATCTATCAGAATCCCCATTGATTATCTGATAAAAAGGGAGATTGACAGAATGCTGGCGCTTCCTTACACAGGCATTTCGTTCTCTTGGGCGACAAAATATTTTATGGTAGTTTTCGATGTACCCAAAGTTTCCTGTCGGTGATCATCTCACGTCTAATCGATGAAGAAGAATCATTCGGACACACCAGCAATAAAGAATCTGGTTGAACAGATCCGGCCTCTCATTGAATACACCCGGGAACTGGCACGAGAGGCTGAAGAGCTTTATGCCTTGGAAGTTGCTGCGATCATAACAGATCAGGAAAGCGACCCCGGGCGAATAGAACACTGCCTTGACGGGATTCTGGATTATTGCTATGACGATAATATGCTGCTGCTCTTCAAAAAACTCTGCCGCCATTATTACACAATCAATCCTGTCGCCACAAGTGAATATGTGAACATCTACAAGGATATATGGGATAATAATGATTGATCTCATTCCAACAGTCTGAAGAAGATCCGATATGTCAAAATAGAAAATAAATACTGACTCGCTCCTTGAATTACTGGAGGCGGCCAATCCGGAGATGCTGGTTCTTGCATAAGTGCCAATCATCTCCTCCATGACTCCACCGTCAGAGGCAGTTCATTGAAAGATACAAATTTCCCCACCCACCATGTCGATCGGTGCCTACTCAGTAACCTTTTTTTTGGAGTTTCAGGAAACATGCAGCCAGGCAAGATCTCTGTGATTGTATTGACTGGGTTAAGTGCGAAGAAGATCAAGCATACGCAATAGAGAGTATTCTTCGAAAAGCAGGAGCGTAATGCCCTCCCACCCTTCGCCGTTGTTTGCCGCTTGTTCCGCCTGCATGCTCTCCTATAGAGTGAAAATGATGAAAATTTTGTATTCACTAAAAAGACTTCTATACTACTGCGAGCAGCATCAAAAGGGCTTTTACTACACAAAAAACAACATCGCAATGCGCAAGGGATCAAACCTCATTTTACTTATTGCAATGCTTTTCCTGTATCCGATTACCGTGCATGCAAAAGAGAATGCAATAAGCACGTACCATGCTACAAAGTCATGGTATAACAAACTGATAGCAACAGCGAAGCCGGATATTGCGAAATTACGTCTTTTCTTTACCCTTATGCCGAAAGGAGGAGATATTCATCAACACTTTACCGGGTCACTGTATGCAGAGAATTACCTGGACTGGATCAATAAGGAGGGGTACTGGATCAACAAAAACGACTTTACGGTTATAACCCCGAAAGAGAGCGACAAGTTACAAGACACCGTTTCAGTTAAAAACTTGCGAAGTAACAAGGTGATGTACAGTAATTTTTTCAGTCACTGGTCTGACAAGGATTTTGCAAATCATTATCATGACTCGCTTGCACCAGACGTACAGTTTTTCAATACCTTTTCATATTTCTCGAAAATCTTTAACGGCAACCAGAAATATTACGCAGAAGGCATTCAGGTTCTGAAAAATCGGGCTGAAAATGAAAATGTCCAGTACATCGAAACCATGTTTGTTTCTCCCGGTTATCAGAAGGCCGATACGGCGTTTGACTCAATGGTCAGAAGCGGCGAAATCAACATCGAGAACAAGGCTTTTCGTGCCACTCTTGACGGCTTCATATCCAGCGTCAGAAAAGATACGTTGTTCTATAGCAAGGTCAACCAGTATCGTGATCTCGTGGATTTATGTACCAGAGGAATTGATGATAATAATTTCAAGTTGCGCTTTCAAAGCTATGTATCGAGAAATACCACACCATCTCAGTTCTTCTCCGGCCTCTGTGCAGCGTTTTATGAAGCTGATAAAAACGCACGGGTTGTCGGGGTAAACATCGTAAGTTCGGAGAATGATGCCATTGCTCTTTCTGATTACAAGCTCCACATGCAAATGTTCAGGTACCTGAAAGAAATATATCCTCATATCAAAACATCCATGCATGCCGGAGAGTTAACGACAGGAATGGTGTTGCCGGAAGAGCTGAAATACCATATTGCCGATGCCATCTCTGTTGCCGGAGCCAACCGGATCGGTCACGGTGTTGATATTGTTTACGAAACAAATGCTCTTGCTACACTGAAGAGGATGAAGGCTAATCAGATTCCCGTTGAGATCAACCTTACCAGTAATGACTTTATACTTGGTGTAAAAGATGAAGCGCATCCGGTAAGGCTCTATACTGATTTTGGTGTACCTATTGTGATCTCTTCTGATGATGCTGGCGTTTCGAGAGGCAGTCTGACAGAGGAATATGTGCTTCTTGCAAGCCGGTACAGATACTCATACGATGAAATCAAACAATTTGTATCAAACAGCATCAACTACTCATTTCTGACAACAAATGAAAAAAAGCAAGGCGCAGAGCTATTGCGGAAAAAATTTGATGAATTTGAACACAAAATATCGATAATTAACAAGAGGTAAAATCAGATCAAGAGAATATGCAATTTCTCTCCTGAACTCATTTCATGCAAAGAGTTCAGGTATTGATGCAAACCAAAAAATGATCATGGAAGAAATCCGAGGAATCAAAACTCTTGAAAAAGAGGGTTATTATGAACAGTGCGTCTTCAACCAGTGCAATTTCAACAGCGCTGATCTTTCGGGTGTGAAATTTGTGAATTGCCGGTTTGAGGGGTGTGATTTCAGTCTGGCAAAACTCAAAAACAGCAGCCTGCAGGAGGTGAAGTTTGTGAACTGCAAATTGCTTGGGGTGCTGTTCAGTGATTGCCGGAAATTTATGCTGGAGCTTGATTTTGATTCCTGCATGCTGAAGCTTTCGCCCTTTTCGGGGTTGAAGCTCAAAAACACGCGCTTCCGAAACTGCGATATGCAGGAGGCTGATTTCAGTGAGACTGACTTGAGTGGAGCACAATTTGATGGCTCTGACCTGCTGCAGGCCATTTTTTTTCATACCAACCTTGAAACTGCGGATTTACGTTCGGCTTTCAACTATTCCATAAACCCTGAAACAAACCGTCTGAGAAAGGCGAAATTTTCCATACCGGGGGTGACGGGTTTGCTGGATACCTACGGCATCATCATTGAGTGAGCCAAACGAAGGAAGCCGCATCGCTGCGGCTCCTTTTCGTTTGCGCCCGGTCAAACAGTGCCTGGCACAAAAATAATGGTTAGTGTTCGTCTACCTTGATTCTCATGGAGAAGAAGGAGCGATGTACAAAGACCAGAGACAGGGCAAAGAAAACTGCTGCGGCTGTCAGTGCGATCTGCGGAGCGAGTCCAATGGCGAGCTCGACGGCAAGCAGACCAAAGAGTGTGGTGAACTTGATGATCGGGTTAAGGGCAACCGAAGAGGTGTCCTTGAAAGGATCGCCGACCGTATCACCAACAATTGACGCATCATGCAGTTCGGTACCTTTCGCGTTGAGCTCGGTTTCAACAAGCTTTTTGGCATTGTCCCAGGCGCCGCCGGCATTGGCCATGAAGATTGCCTGATAGAGACCAAAGAGGGCGATGGAGATCAGGTAGCCGATAAAGAAGAATGAATCGAGACATGCAAAGGCAAGCGTCGTGAAGAAGACGGTAAGAAAGATGTTGAGCATACCTTTCTGCGCAAACTTCGTACAGATTTCCACAACTTTCTTGCTATCCTCAATCGAGGCTTTTTCAGCGCCTGAATCAAGCTTCATGTTCTTTTTGATGAATTCGACCGCATAGTAGGCGCCGGTGGTCACGGCATTGATGGAGGCACCGGTAAACCAGTAGATGACCGCTCCACCCATCATGAGACCGAGGAGGAACGGAGGCGAGAGGATGGAGAGTTTTTCGAGGTTGTTGACCAGCCCGTTGGTAAGGATCATGATGATGGAGAAGATCATGGTCGTCGATCCCACAACAGCAGTACCGATAAGCACCGGTTTGGCCGTTGCCTTGAAGGTGTTGCCTGCGCCGTCGTTGGCTTCAAGGTAGCGTTTTGCGTTGGTAAAGTCAGGCGCAAAGCCGAACTCACTCTGGATGTTCTGTTTGATGTTCGGTATGGTTTCAATCAGCGAAAGCTCATAGACCGACTGTGCATTGTCGGTAACCGGGCCGTAGGAGTCAACGGCGATAGTGACCGGTCCCATGCTGAGGAAGCCAAAGGCTACAAGACCGAACGCAAAGACGGAAGGTGCAAGCATCATCGCACTAAGACCGAGGGTACTGACGCCATAAGCTCCAGCCATCAGACCGACAATAGCAAGGCCCATCCAGTAGGCGCTGAAGTTACCGGCAACAAGACCGGCTAAAATGTTCAGGGCAGCTCCACCCTCTTTGGTGCACTGGACGACGTTGCGAACATGGGCACATTCTGTGGAGGTAAAGCGGTTGACCAGTTCAGGAATCAGTGCACCGGCAATGGTACCGCAGGTGATGATTGAAGCGAGCTTCCACCACATGGTGCCGTCTCCGAGCGGGCTGATGAGATACCAGGATGCGATATAGGTCAAAATGATTGAAACAATCGAGGTAAGCCAGACAAGCGTGATGAGTGGTTTCTCAAAGTTCATCTCGGCAGCATCGCTGTACTTCATCTTGGCATAAGCTGCATTGACCCAATAAGAAGCGGCACTGGCGAAAATCATGACAAGACGCATGGCAAAGATCCATACAAGCAGCATGACCTGCACTTCAGGAGCCTTGATGGCAAGCAGGATAAAGGATATAAGGGCTACACCGGTCACGCCGTAGGTTTCAAAACCGTCAGCAGTCGGCCCAACCGAGTCACCTGCGTTGTCACCAGCGCAGTCGGCAATAACGCCCGGGTTGCGGGCATCATCTTCCTTGATCTTGAAGACGATCTTCATGAGGTCGGAACCGATGTCGGCAATCTTGGTAAAGATTCCACCGGCAATACGAAGCACCGATGCGCCGAGAGACTCACCGATGGCAAAGCCGATAAAGCATGGCCCGGCAAAGTCTTTAGGCACAAAGAGAAGAATGCAGAGCATGACGAAAAGCTCGATGCTGATGAGCAGCATACCGATGCTCATGCCTGCCCTGAGCGGAATGGCGTAGGTTGGAAAGGGCTTTCCTCCGAGGCTTGCAAATGCCGTCCTTGAGTTGGCAAAGGTGTTGATCCTCATACCAAACCAGGCAACAATGTAGCTTCCGAGAATACCGATAAGACTTGCAAGAAGGATGGATGCGACCTTTATGGTCTCCATCTGGCGGAGCCAGCCGAAGTAGGCAACAATGATGGCGCCGATAAGAACCCAGAGAACAAGAATAAATTTACCCTGCGTCACCAGGTAGGTTTTACAGGTTTCGTAGATCAGCTCGCTGATCTCGCGCATGGCACTGTGAACGGGAAGTTTCCGGATGCCAATGTACTGCACCACGCCAAAGATCATACCAAAGAGACAGATGACAAGGCCCCACATCAGAAGAGTGTCGCCGGGTATTCCGCCAAGAAAGGACTGTGAGTGTAAATCAGGCAAGAGTAAATCAGCTTCGCTTGCATAGGCATTTGGTGCCTGCAGCAAGAGCCCGAGGGCTCCCAGAACCGATACAGCTCTGGCTGGCCATGTTACGTTGAACGGTTTTTTCATTGTTCTTTTTTTTCACTGTTTTTTTTAACTCAAGAAAAAAAAATGCTACCGACAGAACCATAACAAAGAAAAGCCTGTCAGGAACAGGAAGATGTAATTTGCAACTTTTTTCATGAATCTCAATGCCTTTTGAGGAACTTCCCCTCTCTGTCGCACTCTTTTATCTCCATGTTATTTTTGTTATAAGAGGCAAAACAAACTGTTGTTACCGATTTTGCAGTTCCTCTCTGTATATTCTACTCAGTCAATTTTGTACTCTTTTGCCTCAATGCCGGATTTACCCTCCGGATTTACTCTTCGTACCATGAAACTTATTGTGGGTCTCGGGAATCCAGAATCCCGGTACACGGGCACACGGCACAACATCGGATTTTGTGCTGCTGAAACACTGGCAGACTCTTTCGGAGCAAAATTCGGCAAGGGAAAAGGGAAATACCTTGCCGCTAAAATCACCCACCGCAAGGAGCAGATTATCATCATCAAGCCGATGACCTATATGAACCTATCGGGCCATGCCGTCATAGCGGCAATGAATTTTTACAAAATCGGACGCAATGATATTCTTGTGATTTGCGATGACCTCAACATCCCATCAGGCTCCATACGTCTCAGGGCAAAAGGGTCTGCCGGCGGGCAGAACGGGCTTAAACACATTATCGAATCGCTCGGCAGCGAAGAGTTCGCCCGACTGCGGATAGGGATCAGATTGGAAGAACAGCCGTTAAGCTCTTTTTCGTCGTTTGTGCTCGGAAAATTCAGTGAGAATGAGAGGACGGTAATGGAGAAAATTCTGCCTGTCTGCCGGGATTCCGCTCTTGATTTCGCAATCAACGGCATCGAACATGCCATGAACCACTATAACAAACCTGTCATTTAACAGGCTGCGAGCCCGGCTGCCGATTTTTCAACCAAATTGACCGATGATATATTTTTCAAAAAGAGGATGGCACGGGCATTGAACTCCTTTGGCTGGTCAACGTTACAGACATGACCGGAATTCTCGATTACCTCAAGCCATGAATTGGTGTGTTTTGTAATGATGTATCGAACAGCGGGAAGAAACATGTGGTCTTCCTCTCCCATGAGATAGAGAGTAGGAATGGCCGTATCCTTCTCTTCAAAATATTTCAGCAGAGGCGTGATCTCATAGGTAAGGGTGTACCAGCGCATAAACTCTTTCTGGGCAACCTTCTTGGCTTCATTGACAAAGAGAATCCTTGAGCGTTTGTGCCGCTCACTCGGCATGATAATCCATGCAAAAAAGCTGTAAAGCCACATGTAGGGCACAACCCGCTTGAACATGTTTCCAACAGCGACAAGAACTTTGGCGCGAATGTTCAGCCTTATGATGGCGCCACCCATAATCATGGAGCTCACTCTTTCAGGAGCAATTTCGCTGAGGTTGCGAATAATTATAGTTCCGAGGGAAATGCCTATGAAGTGCGCTTTCTGGATCTTCAATGAGTCAAGCACATCAAGAATATCGCGAGTAACATCCTCAAAATCGTAATAATGTTTATCCTTGGGGCCAACAACGCCTTTCGACTTGCCATGTCCCCTGAGATCAACGAGCAGGACATTGAAGTGGCGGATAAACTCTTTTATCTGCAAAAACCATATTGAAGAACTGCCGCCAGCCCCGTGAACAAAAACAACCCAGGGAGCATCCGGGTCACCCAACTCGTATGTCTTGTAATGAAGCATCGAAGAACGCGATTATAAACATTTAACCTTTAAGTAAACAAAACAAATACAAAAAACAAAAAGTTACATACTTCTTCGATAAACATGCACCAGCTCAAACAAAACAATCCCTGCTGCAACCGCAACATTCAGTGAATGTTTTGTACCATACTGGGGAATTTCAAGCACCTCATCACATAACCGGAGAAGCTCGTCTTCAATACCGTCAATTTCATTACCGACAATAAGGCAGATCGGAAAATCAGAGGAATTGATGGTCGTATAGGGGCGACTCCCCTCCGTAATCTCGACTCCGCAGATTCTCACACCGTCGTTCTTCATGCGTTTAACAGCCTCCAGCGGATCGGCATGATACTCCCACGCAACCGTATCCTGGGCTCCCAGTGCTGTTTTTTCAATCTCTTTTCGCGGCGGAGTTGCCGTATAGCCGGAAAGAATTATTTTTTCGATCCCTGCTGCATCAGCCGTGCGAAACATTGAACCAACATTCCACATACTGCGAATATTGTGAAGCATCAGAACAAGAGGGTGCTTTGTCGAACCGCAATAGTGCTCCGCACTCAGGCGGTTCATCTCTATGCCAGGCAACTTTCTGAACGACGGCATACTAAAGTGCGCCAAGTTTTTCAATGAGCCGCTTATTTTCATCAACAAGGCCTACATTGAATCTCAAACAGTTCTCCATAAGGTGGTAACCGGAGACATTTCTCACCAGAATACCCTGGCTCTGGAGAAGTTGAAAGAGAGTGCGCGCATCACTGACCCTGATAATCAAAAAATTGGTGTCGCTCAGAAAGGGCTCAATACCCTCAAGAGAGAGGAGTGCTGCATAAAGCTTATTGCGTTCATGAAGGATATACGATACTGCATCGGTGACAAGAGAATAATTCGCAAGCACTTTTGTGAGTGTTATCTCGGCAAGCCGACTTGATGCAAAAGGAATTTTAGGCTTGGCAATTTCAGCCATCAGCAATGGATTTGCAATCGCAAAACCGATACGGATACCCGCCAGGGCAAGGGCTTTGGACATCGTGCGAAGCACAACAAGATTCGGCAATTCGTCGATCAGTTCAAGAACAGAGCGCTGCCGGGAAAACTCAATGTAAGCCTCGTCAACCAGCACAATGGCATCAGAAGAGTGAGCAATCAGAGAAACCTCTTCAAAAGAAAGTGATTTGCCGGTGGGATTGTTCGGCGTAGAGAGGACAATAAAATCAACAGCCTCATCACGTGCAACACGAAGAATCGCCTCCAGATCGAAATCAAGATCCGCACGCATGGGAACCGTGACAATCTGCGACTGCAGGAGCAGCGCTATTTTTTCGTAAAGCGAAAACGAGGGATCAGGAATCAGCACCTTCCTGCCGGGGCCAAGACAGGCAAGAAATATGGTATAGAGCATCTCATTCGATCCATTGCTCATCATAACCGAGTCGGGCGAAATGCCAAGAAAATCAGCATAGGCACGCATTCCCTTGTAAGGAAGAATATCCGGATAGCGGTTCCATGGTTCTTTGATAAATTCACCGATAATCTCCTCCTTGAGCCGCATCGGAACATCAAAAGGGCTTTCGTTTTGATTCAGCTTTATCTCGGCCTCCTGTCCCCCCTCAACACGATATGCCGCAATATTTTTCAATGCTGGATTAAGAAGGTATTCTATCTCTCTCTTCATGCTGCTTCTCTCTTTTTGTTGCGGTAAAGCGGTCAAAACGGCAGGATGAACCGCAAAAACGGTACCTGACCGGTTTTTCTTTTAAAAAACATCTTTTTCAAACAATTCAATGAAAAAATCTGGACAATCCTCATTTTTTTTATAAATTAAAACAAGACAAAAATAATCCAATTATAAAGGAGGAGAGATGAAAAGGATAAAAAAAACAGCTCTTGATCTTCTTGATGATCTTTATTCTCTTGCCTACTGGATGACAGGAAATGAGGATATATCGAAGGAGCTTGTCTACACGACCTACCTTTCCGCAAATACCGTGACTGGGGAGAGTGAGTTACTGAGAACGTTCAGGGAGTGCTATGTAGCCAGATTTGGCCAGCAAACCGATTTCTGTACCGTCGAAAAGCAATGCAGGAGCAATCTTCAGCTTGTCGATTCACTGATGCATTGGGCTGCAGATATTAAACTTTCTGTTCTTTTGAGCGAAATTTCGGGCATGAAACACCGCCAGATTTCAGAGATTGTGGGTAAACCAGTTGAAACCGTCAGGCTCTGGCTCTTTTGGGGAAGAAAAATGTTATCAATGACTAACTTTTTGGAGATGGGCCATCTTAAAGCAAGTTAGCTTTAGATGGTAACCGAAAATCATCTTACTTCGCAGAAAGTAATTCCCACTCAATTGCGCGGTAAGATGCTTGCGTAACTTGCTAAAATCGTTATACTACGATGTAGCGACCTGTTTATCTCACACATTGGCTCAACGCCGCCTGTCTGTTCAAGTCCGATCGTGACTCACGACAAGATTCGTATGGGCTGAGAATGTGAACGATCCCCGGAATCATGATCTGACACTCATGCATAGCATGCAATACCGACAGATAATCGAAGAGCGAAATGGGTGAAGAGCAATGCCAAAAAACTTCTCCTGCATGGTTTGACTCTTTTCCTGAACTGGTCTTCATCATGGACCGGGAGGGGGTAATTCTTGACGCCAACGAAGCTTTTGCTGCCCGATTTCAGAAACTGCCTAAAGAGTGTGTTGGCAACAATGTATACGCTCTGCTTCCATCTGAAATTGCATCTTGCCGTAGAGAAAAAGCCGAAAAGGTGTTTCGCTCAAAAAAAGAGTTCTCCTGGGAGGACGAACGGAACAATCGGATTCTGCGCAATACCATCTATCCCACTCTCTCCCGTGACGGTGAGGTCACTCAACTTTTGATCATCTGTCAAGATGTGACCGATCTGAAGTTAAGTGAGCTGAAACTGAAAAATGAGCAGGCAATCAGTAAAACCATTATAGAATCTATTCCGGGTGCCTTTTATATTCTTGATGCCAATGGTCGATATGTTGGGTGGAACAGCTATCAGCGTGACACCATTGTCGGAAAAAGTGAATTCGAGATGGCATGCGTTGAGGCAATTGATACCATTCATCCTGATGATCGACCGCTCATCTCAAAAAAAATCCTCAATGTTTTCACTCTCGGCAATGAAGAGGTCATTGAAGGACGCGTACTTCTTCGTGGAGGGCCGGAATTTCGCTGGTTCCTCATGACCGGGAATCGGATCATCATCAATGGTGCCCCTTTCCTTATCGGTATGGGCATCGACATTACCGAGCGCAAGCAGGGCGAAGAGACATTACAGCAAAACGAGGAGCGATTCAGGAGGCTCTTTGAAAGCCACTCCGCAATCCAGCTCATTCTGGATCCTGATACCGGCTATATCGTTAATGCCAATCAGGCAGCGGAGGACTTTTATGGCTGGTCGATTGAAACGCTCAAACAGATGCACATCAATGAAATCAATACGCTCCCTCCGGAAGAGGTAACGCAAGTCCTGAAAAAATGGGTATCATCACAACAACTCTCTTTTAACTTTCGTCACCTCAGAGCGGATAACTCCATCCGTGATGTAGAGGTATTTGCCAATAAAGTTGACATCAATGGCAAAGCTTTTATCTACTGCATTATCCACGACGTCAATCAGCGGAAGCACCTTGAAAGGCTCTCTGCATTTCGCATCTTCCTGTTCGAAATGGCCGCAACCCATTCAGTGGAAGCTTTACTGCTGGCGACCATCGACGAAGCTGAACAGTTGACAGACAGCGCCATCGGCTTCTGTAATCTTTTCGGCAATAACCACCTCCCCTCGGCGATACAAGTCATGTCAACCAACATGCAAAAGAGTTTACGTAGAGAGGCTGCAACTGGTGGAGCTCATCCATCGCTGAATAAAACCGGGTTATGGGGTGAGGCCATAGAAAAGAGGGATGCCGTGATCAACAATAAGTACAACGCAATTGAGGATGGAATAAAGCCACCAAATTCCCATGCCTTGATCATGCGAACACTGGTTGTTCCTCTCCTGGAAGGTGAGAGGGTTGTAGCAACTCTTGGGGTTGTCAACAAGGGCTCAAATTACGATGATGAGGATCGCCATTGGGTAAAAATGGTTGCTGAGATTGCATGGGATATTATTGCCAAAAAGCTTGCCGACGAAGAACTCGACAAACTGCAATGCCAGCTTCAGCACTTCCAGAAAATGGAGCTGGTTGGCCAGCTTGCCGGTGGTATTGCCCACGACTTCAACAATATGCTTGGGGTCATTATTGGATATACCGACATGATGATGGAGCAATTTGACACGAAACAGCCGATCTATGAGAGTTTGGAAATCATCCGCAAAGCGGCCTCCCACTCTGCCGATCTGACCAGTCAGCTTCTCACATTCGCCCGCAAACAGACCATACTGACGAAAATCCTTTCAATCAACAGCGTCATCGAAGAGATGCTGCCGATGTTAAGGCAGTTAGTCGGCGAAACAATCACGCTGGTCTGGGTCGCCGAAACAAGGCGCATGCAAGTCAAGATCGATCCCTTGCAAATCAAACAGATTCTTGCCAATCTTTGTATTAATGCCCGTGATGCCATAACCGGCACCGGCCGCATCACCATTGAAACCGGCATGGTTCACATTGATACACTCCATGGCGCGTCCTCCTTGCCTTGCCTCGTGCCCGGCAAGTATGCAGCACTTACCGTCAGCGACAATGGCAGTGGTATTAAAAAAAAGGATCTGCCCCATATTTTTGAACCATTTTTTACCACCAAAGAGGTTGGGAAAGGTACCGGTATGGGACTTTCAACAGTCTATGGTATCGTGAAACAGAACAACGGCTCGATCGAATGCGAAAGTAAATCGGGAGAAGGCTGCCTCTTCAGAGTCTTGCTGCCCCTTTTCAAAGAGTCTGCTGTTCAAACTGAAAGTGGGCAGCAGAAGACTGAACCAGAGAGAAACGCTGGCTGTGCAACAATACTGGTTGTCGAAGATGAAACTGATATTCTGAAACTCTGCCAGATTATCCTCGAGAGCAGGGGATACCGTGTGCTCACAGCCTTTACAATCAGTGAGGCGATAAACATTGCAATTGAGTACGACGGCCCGATAAACCTGCTTCTGACTGATGTGGTTATGCCCGAAATAAACGGCAATGAACTCTCCAAAAAGCTGCGAATAATACGCCCTGATCTCAAAACGCTTTTTATGTCAGGTTATACAGCAGACATTATTTCTCATCCGCAAATAGTAGGTGATGATATAAACTTCATACAGAAACCTTTTTCAACAAAAGCACTTATAAACGCGGTGTATGGGGCACTAAACCCTTAAGCGGATGACTTCCGTTAGTTTTTTTACCAGCTTCCGATATATTCCAAGAGGCTTCACATCAATCTATACTTTTTTCTCTATGATCATCATCACTGGAGGTGCAGGATTTATCGGCAGTGCAATGCTTTGGGAGCTCAACCGCAATGGTGAAGAGAATATTATTGTCGTTGATGATCTTGGCTCCACAACGACACAAAAATGGCGAAACCTTTCCGGGCTCCGTTTTGCTGATTTTATCTCCATAGAGCTCTTTGCTGAACTGCTTGAGCGAAACGCATTTGAAGGGGTTTCGGCTATTATTCACATGGGAGCAAACAGTTCAACAACGGAAACTGATGCCGACCACTTGCTCGACAACAATTTCGGATACTCAAAAAAAATTGCATCGTTCTGCATGAAGCGTGATGTCCGGCTTATCTATGCATCAAGCGCTGCAACCTATGGTGATGGAGCGAACGGATACAGTGATACGATTGATGGACTCTCCGCACTCCGTCCCCTGAATATGTACGGATACTCCAAACAACTCTTCGACTGCTGGGCACTGAAGCACCACCTCCTCGACCATGCCGCCGGCCTGAAATTTTTCAATGTCTACGGTCCGAACGAGTATCATAAAGGAGATATGAGCAGTGTCGTCTACAAGGCTTTCCATCAAATCGGTGAAAAAGGATCCCTGAATCTTTTTCAGTCGCACAGACCCGACTACCGTGACGGTGAGCAGTTGAGGGATTTTGTCTATGTAAGAGACTGCACCAGAATTATGGCATGGATGATGGAACACCCTTCAGTATCGGGAATCTACAATGTGGGTTGCGGAACGCCGAGAAGCTTCAACGACCTTGCTGCAGCAACCTTCTCGGCACTCAACCGGCAAGCTGTCATCAACTACATACCGATGCCGGAAACCCTGCAGGACAAGTACCAGTACTACACTTGTGCGGATATTACAAAGCTCCGGGAGGCAGGATTCAATGAATCACTCACACCAATCGAGGAGGGGGTAAAAGAGTATGTGCAGCACTACCTCTCCTCCGGGAATCCATATTTCGATTACAGGAAACCCGCCTCTCATTTTGCCTGAAGTTTGAAAAAAGTGCTGAATTGAAAAATTGAGATGATTTTCATAATCTAAACAGGAGAGGAAAATGGCACATCGAATCACTGATACGTGCACCTATTGCGGGGCATGTGAACCAGAATGTCCTGTCAATGCAATTTCTGCCGGCAACGATATCTATGTTGTTGATGAATCTCTCTGTATTGACTGCATCGGCTGGCATAATGAGGCGGCCTGCGTTGAGGTCTGTCCGGTTGACTGTATCATCCAGGTCTGAGCATGATAGGTGAAGTTGTACCGCTCAAAATAACGCACTAAGTGGTGCAACTTTTTTTTGAGCTTAAAAAAAATCTTATATTGAGCAAAGTTCACCCGAATCGTTCTTTCCTTTTTTTTTACAACCATTTAAGCGAGGAAGTCACTATGGCACTTTACATTACTGAAGAATGTACCTACTGCGGAGCCTGCGAACCAGAATGTCCGGTCAATGCAATTTCTGCTGGCGATGATGTTTATCAGATCGACGCAAACACCTGCACCGAATGCGTAGGATACGCTGACTCTCCGGGCTGTGCTGGTGTCTGCCCTGCAGAGTGCATCGTTCAGGCGTAAGAAAAAAATCACCAAAAAAAAAGCGGACGGTTTTTGCCGGTCCGCTTTTTTTTTGTTCTCCTTACACACCCTTACACCTCGTAATCTGCTATCCTGCGCTCAATGGTTGCCATGCCAATAAATGGCTTCAATGCTTCATGTTCCGGATTTGCCTGATAGGCTTCGAGAGCCTGGCGATCGGCAAATTCACTATACAAAACAACATCGCATGAACTATCATTTCTGCTGAAATCAAATCCTACCTCAAGGGCAGTCATCCCGGCAATTCTCCCACGCAATGCCGTAAGTTTTTCCTTGATAAGCGATGCATTGGTTTGCCTGTCATTGCCATCAGCCATCTCTTTCAGCCGCCACATGACGATATGTTTGATCATATTTCTTTTGTTTGACTCTGGTTACTACTGCCCAAGCATCGGCATCATGACAAGCTGCTTTTATTGATTATCACTTGCGGACAAGCCATTGCCACTCTCCGTCTGTTTTTCCTTATTGGTTTTGATGAAACAACCTCGTGATTTCTCACTCTGTGACCGTGTTTCAGCCCTGCAAGCAGATGACTGTTCGAACTCCTGCTGTTTTTCAGTCGAGTAACCAGATGCCTCTTCGAATTACCACTGGCTCTCAATTCGGCAATGGCATGATGTTTCGTTCTTGTGCTGCTGCTCCTGAATCCGGCAATCAAACGTCTCGTCAACTTATGACTGGCCGTCATTCTCTTGTGCTCTCTTTTGTCTACCATTGCCACAGACGCTTTAAGCGGAACCCCCGCAGAGCCTGATTCACTCCGAAATATCCGACCAAACAACTCCGGATTTGGCTGGCTTGATGAAAATGCCGTATCAAAAATATCGACAGCAATATTCCATCGGTCTGTTTTTGCATTCAGCATCACGAGGAGAATATCGTGGTTATCCTTGACAGCCCTCGCAATCAGACACTTCCCGGCCCTGGTAGTATAGCCGGTTTTAATGCCAACAGCGTAGGGATATTTATCGAGAAGCTTGTTGTGGGTTTTCAGGCAATAAAGCTTGTGAGTCGTCTGCTCCATAAAAACAGCCTCCTCAAGTCTCGCTACCTGATTAAAAAGAGGGTTTTTCACAGCATATTCCGTTAGACGCAAAAGATCCTCTGCTGTGGAGATGTTGCCAGTATAGATGCCGTTGTCAAAGCCAGCCGGATTGGTAAATCTTGAATTTCTCATACCGATTCGATGAGCCCGGTAGTTCATGGCTGCAACAAACGAATTAACATTGCCGGAAAGATGTATGGCTATGGCAAATGCTGCATCGTTGCTTGAGTTGACCAATGCGGCCTTGACCAAATCAATCAGCCGGATTTTATCCCCTTGGTAAAACCCTGCTTTTGAAGGTTCAACCATTGTCGCCTCTTTTGTAATCACAACATTCTCTTCAAGCCTGCCGCTTTCAATTGCCATGATACAGGTAAGTATCTTTGTCAGACTTGCAGGAGAAACCGCCCTCTCGATATCCTTTGCCATTAAAGGTGCAGAACGCCCCCTCTCTTTGACAATATATGAGCTTATTGGAACCTGCGACTGCAGCTCTTCATCTCTTGTCTGCGCATGAAGAGGTGATGAAAAAAGCATGGTAGACGCAAATAAAAGGATCAAGAACACCCGGAAAGGAAACAAGCCGCTGGAAAAAAGTTGCGGGCGGCTATTAGATGTCTGCTTCCGTTGAAGAAGAATCCCGAATATCAGGAGCTTGTCAGTCATGAGAGATGATCTGCTTTTTTCTATTTCTGAACTTGAGAGAAACTGTTTTTACAAAAAATTCGACGTATTACTAAAGCACTAACTTAAAATCAAAGTGTACTCAATGCAAACAATAAAAATCAAGGGCAAAGATTTTTTCAAGATTGATTCTTCCCGCAAATAACCGTAATAAAAAGTGATTTTTGTACAGCTTATTGTACATATTTGCACCAAAAAAAACAAAACAATCCATAACTATTTTTCCTAAAATCATTTGCTGAACATTATCCTGAAAAGCTCCCTGATTCAGAAATTTTCGGTTTCGGAGTCTGAAGATGTGAAGCGTCCATATTCTTGATTTGCATAACCAGTTGGAGGGTATTGGTTACCAGCTCCCTGACTGAGCGTTTCACATAGCGGCTTTTAAAAAACGAGTTGTAATTGTTTTCGGTATCCTCAGCAATCCAGCCTCTGCTCCAGCCAAGAAAATTAAATGGCGGCAAAGTAAATCCAAGATCAGTGAAAAACGAATTAAGATTTCCGGCGACCCCCTGGACATTATCCTGTCCTCCTGTGATAATGAAGGAAGCCACTTTTTTCTTGATCAGCACCTTGTCATGGACTGTTATCTGATTCTGTACCGTGTTAAGGCGTTCGGCCATTTTATAATAAAGCGATGACGCATTACCCCACCTGATTGGTGTCGCGAGGATTACGGCATCCGCCCACAATACCATTGCACGGTAAATTTCATTCATCCCATCCTCTCCATCCATTTCCGATATGGAGCAGGGCCAGGTACAGGCTCTCTCATGACGGCTGTAATACCCTTCGCAATGCCTGAAATTCAAATCTCTTATCCTGATCATTTTCGTTGAGGCCCCAAACTCGGAGACCGCAAAATCGAGAGCCTGCTGCAATGCTGTTTCAGAGGTGGATGGCCGGGGCAGATTTCGATTCATCGTGGTCGTGGAAATACCGAGCACATTAAGACTCTTCTCCGTAGTCTGATAATCAAGTTTTCTGAGATCGGCAACAGGATCCAGGTCGTGGGATGCCTTGAAAGCCTTTGTGACTGGCTCTTCCGACACCAGGATCATGCCGTTCTCGATAACGACCTCATAGAGCGCCTGTCGATCCTTGTAACCATGAGGGGCATGACCGCTCTTCAGGTTGTACTGCCACCCATGCCAGGGACAAGCCACGTAAAGCTCTCCATCGTCAAGCGTCTGGATAAACCCCTGCCCGAGATCCCCTCCACGGTGAATACAGGTGTTCTCAAGGGCAGTAATGAGACCACTGTAATGAAACAAGGCAATGCTCCTTTTGCCAAGCCAAACTGATTTGTGACTGTTTTCAGGCAGTTCCGATAATGGAATGAGCGGAATGTATAACATGATCTCTCTCAGTTTGGTTCATCGCTGAAAACATTATCAACAATCATCAAATGGCAGGTGATGTTGTAAGAATAACCGGCGAAAGTCATTCAGCGTTCCGAAATTGCCAGTTTAATGGCAAGACCAACAAATACCGCAGCGGCTATTCTGTTGACTGCGTGCTGGGCAAACAGGGAGTTTCTGAACTTGTCGCCAAGTCCACCGGCAAAAAAACTGATGGCGCTGAAAACCGGGAGAGTTGCCGTAATAAATAAAGCCCCGAGCATGAAGAACTGCACCATCATCGAACCATGACGGGAATCGGCAAACTGTGGCAGAAAAGCCATAAAAAAGAAAGATACCTTGGGATTGGTCAGATTCATGACAATTCCCCGCCGGTAGAGACTCCCCCTGGAAAGAGAGGATAACCGCTCCTGTTTACCAGTTGAAGCACCGGCCCTGATCGACTGCCAGGCAAGATAAAGAAGGTATGCCGCGCCCAAACACTTCAGGATGGCGAAGGCAAACGTTGAAGAGTGCACAATGGCGGCAAGACCAAAGGCGACGGCAAACGTATGACCAATCAGCCCTGTAGCAAGACCGAGTGTTACTAAAAGACCCGCTGTCCGGCCATTCTGGGCCGATTGAGCCAAAACAAAAAGGTTGTCAGGGCCGGGAGAGAGGGCAAGAAGAACTGATGTCAAAAAAAATGCAAGAAGCACAGCACTGTCGATCATAAAACACGTTTGTTTTGGTTATAATGAATTACGCGTTTACTCCCTTATGAGTGCTTGGGGGATTGTCGTGACTGGGCAGAAAGTTTGCCACCGTAATGACCAAGCAACGTCACGACAGGCAACATTGAAAAAAGGAGTGCAAGATAGAGCCAGTGTTCAATGCCAGTACGGCTCATCACATCAGGAATGGCAAGCCTGATACCAACAGCAGATGCACAAAAAAGAAAAAGTAAGCAGGAAAGCCTTATTTTGTTGATAAAAATGGGCGCTTTGGCTGCACGATATTTCTTTTTCCAGTCGTGAATGCCTGAATAAAAAGAGACCGGAATAGCCATCAGGACGATAACTATCAGGTGTTCGACCGTATGTTCAAAATAGAGGTTTCCGGTTGAAAGGGTCAAGAGCAAATAGAGCACAGCAACGGGAATAAGCCCATTGCTGAAATGAGCTGCAATGGCGTGAAACAAAAAGGTTTTTTTCATCTCCTCCAGCAAACGACGACCAACCATAAGGCACATCTCCTCTTTAAGATGATGATTTACAATCAAAAAAAACTTCCACAAGCATTAATAACGTAAGAACGACTCCTTTTTTTCAGTTTAAATAAATTCTTACAGATATTTCAGGATATTGTTCATATAACAGTGCCGTTTTGCGGCAGATGGTTCCTTTCTTCAGTTTTACCTGTTATTTTTCAAGCTGTCAGCATTTCTTAAACATAAGTCTGTACGTGTGAGTGATTTTCGTCCCATAAAGAGTTCAAAGCTTCAGCCGCCGAATCAGAGCGAGTTTAACACACCATTAAGTGTCCGGAAACTGGTCCATGCCCGACCAATGCCTGTTGAGAACATCTCCAAACTGGCACTGATTATCCGCTTTCTGAAACCAGTCACCTGGATTCCTGTCATGTGGAGCTTTCTCTGCGGAGCGGTGGCAAGCGGCACTTTTGGATGGAAAGAGGTTGCAGGTATGAAATTTTTCCTCGCCATGCTGCTGACCGGCCCGCTGGCAAGCGGAACCTGCCAGATGCTCAACGACTATTTTGACCGTGATCTTGATGAAATTAATGAACCGAACCGCCCCATACCCGGCGGTGCCATCTCGCTCAAAAACGCCACCATCCTGATTGCTCTCTGGTCGGTTCTTTCCGTTATCACCGGCTATCTGATTCATCCGCTGATCGGCTTTTACGTTATCATCGGCATTGTCAATGCGCACCTCTACAGCGCAAACCCCATCAAACTTAAAAAACGTCTCTGGGCAGGCAATATCATTGTTGCCGTTTCATACCTCATCATACCATGGATAGCCGGAGAAATCGCCTATAACCCAAACGTTACCCTCTCATCGCTTCAGCCATCACTGATTGTTGCCGCGCTGTTTACCCTATCGAGCACCGGCACCATGACCATCAACGACTTCAAATCAATAGAGGGTGACCGGCAGGTGGGCATCAGAACCCTTCCTGTTGCCTTCGGGGAAACCAAAGCGGCCCTGCTTGCCGCCGTACTCATCAATACCGGTCAGCTCCTTGCATCCGCCTACCTGTTCATGATCGGCCAGAGCAATTATGGAATCATTGTCGGAGGCCTCGTCATTCCGCAATTTTTCCTGCAATTTGCACTCGTAAAATCACCGGCAACAATGGATGTTCGCTATAATGCCATTGCGCAGAACTTTCTGGTTGCCGGAATGCTTGTCTGCGCCTTTGCTATCAGAGCTGCAAGACCATGAGATTTCGGTTGCAAAGAACAGTTAACGTTGAATCACTTTTTTTCCAAAAAAAGTCAAGACATCTTCTCTAAATAAGCCTTTTTACTTGTCATGCGATTCTGCTACCAGCCTGAAATATCGGTAATATTACCAACCTTCAACCGTTCGCAACTCTTGATGAAAGCCATTCAGAGCGTCATTGATCAGGATTTTGAACATTGGGAACTTATCATTGTTGATGATGGAAGTACTGACAATACCTTTCAAACCATCAATCCCTTGCTCCATAAGCACGAGAATATCAGATACCTGAAACACGGAAACAAAAAACTGAGTATGAGCAGAAATGCAGGTATTCAAGCATCATTTGGCAAGTATATCACCTTTATAGACAGCGATGACCAATATCTCAACAATCACTTGTCGAGTCGATACCAATATATGCAAGAAAATCAGGATATTGATATAATCGTTGGCGGCGTATTTACCTATCATGATATCTTTGTGAAAGATTGCTATAATTTAACGCAGTTAATAAACGTTGAGGATTGCATTGTTGGCGCCACACTTTTTGGTAAAAGAAGTTCGTTTATTACTTTGCAAGGTTTTAAAAAACTTGATTACGCCGCTGAAACTGAACTATGGAAAAGAGCGGAATCAATTTTTAACATCAAAAAAATACAAGACCCTAAAACATACATTTATATCTCAACTGAAGGCAGCATTACGAATACCATGCTAAATAACAATCCATAGAATAATCAAAGATCAATAGAGACTAAATAAACAATGGTATTTTCATCAATCTATGCCTTAACCTTTTTTGTTATTATTTGATATACCATGATCTCATCCGTAACCGTCTACTGCAGTTCAAGCAACCTCGCCCCCCGCGACTATTTTGAGGCGGCTACCGAACTTGGCCGTGAATTTGCAAAACGGGGTATTGGTTTGGTCTTCGGTGGAGGACGAGTGGGTCTTATGGGCTGCATTGCCGATGCTGTGATGGAGAACGGAGGAACGGTGAAAGGGATCATCCCGCGCTTTCTTGAGGATCGGGAGGTTGCCCATTACGGCCTGAGTGAACTGCATGTCGTTGAAACCATGCACGAACGAAAAATGAAGCTGGCCGAGTGGGGTGAAGCCTATCTTGTTCTCCCCGGCGGATTCGGCACCCTTGACGAGCTGATTGAGGTGATCACCTGGAAACATCTCGGCCATCATCACAAGCCCATCATCCTGCTGAATCTCAATGGCTTCTGGAATCCGTTGCTCCTCTTTTTCGACCGGATTACCGCCGAGCAGATGGTAAGCGAAGAGCAGGGCAAGTACTACTCGGTCTGCGACACCATTGCGGAAGTGCTTGAGATTTTGCAGGGATAGTTGCCCCAGCAAAACAGACTCTCTCCGAACAAGGCTGTATCGAAACAGGTGACCACTCTGACTTCGGGCTAAAACCGCTTCTTATAGATATGGCAGTATGGCTGGTGACCATTCCGTTCATAATAATCCTGATGATACTCCTCTGCGACCCAGAAGGGCCCGGCTTGTTCAAGAGTGGTCACAACCTTGTATCCTTTGGATTTCAGTTCACCAATAAGCTTTTCTGCCACCTGTTTCTGCTCATCATCAGAATAAAAGATCGCTGAACGATACTGCGTACCAATGTCAGGCCCCTGCCGGTTGAACTCGGTCGGATCGTGAATTTCGAAAAAGAGTTTTGCGAGGGTCTCGTAACTGACCAGTGCAGGATCGAACTCAACCTCTACAGCTTCAGCGTGTCCCGTTTTTCCGGTGCAGACCTCTTTGTAACTCGGATGTTGAGTCAGGCCTCCCGTGTATCCCGATTTTGCGGAAAGAACCCCTTTCAGTTTATTAAAATGGTACTCGACTCCCCAGAAACAACCTCCGGCAAAGATCGCCTTTTGCGTGACAACATGCATACTATCCTTTTTTTGAAGAGTTGAATGAGAATCCCCCGTCACGCGCGACAGACCATTGCCCGCACATCCGCAGAAATTCAAGAGCAGGACGAAGAGAAAAGCCGCAATCCCTCCACTCGTGCTCAAAAAAGCGCATTTCATTATCCTGACAGGCAACGGTTGAGCCTTGAAGGTTCAGTCGATCGGCGGCCGATCGACTGGAATACGGCGTTTCGGAGGCGCGTTCAGAACTCTCACGGTTTTTGTAACAACCTTGCCCGCGGCAAAAAGACCAAGTCCGACAACGGCAATGCCACTGAGACCGTGAAGAATGGGCACCGCAATCGGTGCCAGAAGAACTGCGGGAGCGGATACGCCAATAACTTCTTTAATCATCTTTCTTTGATTATTTTGAACCTGTATTTGTCAATATGCAAATTGAGCACATCGCCTGTTTCAGAAAAAAACGGACCGATCACGGAAACGGCCTCTACCTTTTTCCCCTATCCTGAAAAAAAACAAGGACTGACGTTGCAAAACTGCCTCGTAACTCCTATACTGTGCCTTATTTGTTCATGGACAATTAGCTCAGTTGGTTAGAGCGTTCGCCTCACACGCGAGAGGTCAAAGGTTCGAGTCCTTTATTGTCCACACTCTTGTTTATCAATCACTTACGACATCGCATGACAAAGCAAAAAAACCTTTCCGCACAAATACCGCACAAACGACAGCAAAAAAGCCGCTCTCACTTCAAGTCCTGCAGGAAAAACTCGCATTCAGGTAAATCAGAAACCGCCGTGTACTCCGAAAAATCATAGCCTCCGAGGGCAAATCGAAGGCTTGATCTATCTCCAGAAAACGAGGGCACGAAAACAGTCTACTTTCAAAAGAATAAACACAATTCTTTCTCTTTCGACAAGTCATTTCTGTAGTATCCGCCATCCATCAAATCGACAGTCACGCCCCAATCGGTAGAACATGCGCTCTACCGGTCTTTTGCATCTTGTACCGCAGTTCACACGTCTGCGCTTGTAACGCATTTCAGCGTTGTGAATCCTTCGCACCTACCCGTAAATCATTGTTTTTTAATGCTTAAACATGCGGCAAGCGTGATCTATAGTGCCGGTAATCGCCTCACACGCGAGAGGTCAAAGGTTCGAGTCCTTTATTGTCCACCCTCTTTTTTCACATCTACTTGTAACATCCAGTCTTTTTACGGCAAAAGGCTGGAGCGGAAGAAGCAGCAGAACCACCTCAGAACTCCTCGATATAGAGCTCTCCCGGCTCGTCCGGATGATGCCTTGTATATCCGAAATCACTCAGCCACTCCGAAACATGACCAACCATATCAGGCTGGCCGCTGACAAAAAAGTGCGTCCGCTCAGGATCAGGCGTTATGTTGAACTCATTCTGCAGGATATCATTTCTCAACAAATCCTCAATACATAATTTGTACCCATCCCAGCGATCATCAGCATCAGTGAGCGTCGGCACATAAAAAAAGTTGGCAAAGCTCTTCTCCAGAAAAGCCAATTCACTGTAGTAACCAAGATCCCACCGATGAGCAGCGCCCTGGATCACGACCATTTTGCTTTCCGGCCGTTCAACAATATGTGAACGCAAAAAGCTGATATAGGGAGCAATCCCGGTGCCTGTGGCAACCATGACAATATCGCTCCCATCAGGTGTTTCATCAAGACGGAAAATACCGCTGATCTTTGTGCCAACATAAACCCTGTCGCCAATATTGAGATTGAAGAGCCTTGAAGTAAGCTGACCGGATTTGACCTGTGAAATGTAAAACTCGAGCTGCCGGGTCTCGGTCTTCGCAGAGGCGATTGAATAGGGACGCTGAATAAGCTTCTGCTCCTCAGCGGGTACCAACTCCGGTTCCGAATTGGAAGAACGCTTCTCGAATCCATAAAGACCAAGCAGCAGATTCTGCCCCGCTTCAAACTCATCTCTTGGCGCATCGGTATCAACCCGAAAGATCATCAAATCGGGAGTGATGGTGATTTTACCGACAACCGTTGCATTGTATAATGTTGTAGCCATACTTCCCTGGTCTTCCTTGTTTTTTTGCCATCTTGCCATGCACAAACATTCTATTTCAATAAACACCCAAATCCCGAAAACAATTCCTTGCAAACAAACTCGCTACCGCCATCCACCGCCGAGTGAACGATAGAGTTCAGCCATGGTCGCAAGATGCTGACGCCGAATAGTGGCCAAATCAAGCTCAGCCTGCAGGGCATTGGTCTGGGCAATCATGATTTCAAGATAGGTCGCCATGCCGCTCCGAAAAAGCATACCCGCATCCGAAACAGCTTGATGAAGCGTTGCAACCCTCTGCTCAGCAATAGTTTCCTGCAACTTCACCTTTTCGAGTTGTACCAGCGCATCTGAAACCTCCCCGACAGCTTTAAGCAATGATTGCTTGAATTCGAGTTCAGCCTGTTCCCTTTTTATTTTAGACTGTTCATACTTTGCTTTCAACTGGCCACGCTGAAAAATCGGCTGTACCACTGCACCCTGCACCATACCAAAAATGGATCCGGGAAAGGTAAACCACTGGCTTGTCTTGAAAGCCTCAACACCACCTGCTGCGGTAACCGTAAGTGATGGATAGAGTGCTGCCCTGGCTTCGCCCATATCAGCGTGAGCTCCCCTTAATGCCAGTTCCGCAGCACGCACATCAGGCCTGTTCTGAAGAAGGGCGGCAGGAATACCGGCAGGAAGCTCATCGGCTACTTTTATGGAGAACAGAGCACGATCACGCCCAATAGCCCCCGGCATTCTGCCGCAAAGGATGCTGAGTGCATTTTCCTGTGCCGCTATTTTCTGTTCAATTGCCGGAAATGATCCCGCTATCAACTGCCGCAAACCCTCCTGCTGCTGAACAGCAAGAGAGGTAACCTGACCGGCATCGTACTGAAGCCTGATCATCTTGACCGTCGTATCGGCAATGGCAAGGTTTTTTTTTGAGCTTTCAAGCTGAACATCGAGCATGAGAAGCGTGTAGTAGCCTGAGGCGATATCTGCCACCAGTCGGGTACGCACGGCTTTCGCGGCCTCCTGCGTCTTCAGGTAAGCAGCAAGAGCTGAATGGTTCCTGCTGCGGATTTTCCCCCAGATATCCGCCTCCCATGATGATGTCGCCGAAGCGGAGTAGTCGTCAACATTTGTTTTTGCTCCGTTATCCGAAGGGTTTGTTCGGGTATTCTGGACGCCGACATTCAAGGTTGGAAGAAGGCCAAGCCTTGACGAATGAACGGTTTGGCCTGCGTAGTCGATATTTTTAAGTGCAACCTGCAAGTCAATATTATTGGAAACTGCACTGTCAATCAGAGTGCACAGCGTTTTATCAGCAAAAAAACTGCTGTAAGGAAGCATGGCAACCGAGCTCTCTGCCTGAGTACCTTTTGGCGAGGGCAATCCGCCCCGGTAACTCTCAGGAAAAGCCACATCAGGTTTTCTGTACTCATGGGTGACACTACATGCCGAGAGGCTGATGAGCAGCAAAAACTGCATCGCAACCGTTAATAATTCTTTAGCCGGAATTCTCATAGGTTAAATATTAATTCAGCGTTACTCATCATGATGGCTGCCGGACGTTCTCTTTTTCCCTTCTGACGACCTCTTCAAGAAGATCCCCTGCTTCAATTATGACTGCGGCAGGGCCGGTAATGCGCTCCTGGAAAAATTGGAAGGTTACAAAAAGCACCGGGACAACAAAAATACCGAGCACCATGCCGATAAACATGCCTCCGATAGCCGCCGCGCCGATAGAGTGGTTACCCAACGCAGCAGGGCCGGTCACAAACAGAAGCGGAAGTAACCCTGCAACAAAGGCAAGAGAGGTCATAAGAATCGGCCGGAGCCTTGCCTTTGCGCCTGCTATGGCCGCAGCGGAGAGTGAACTTCCTGCAACCCTTCGCTGCAGGGCAAACTCAACAATCAGAATGGCATTCTTCGCCAGAAGCCCGATAAGCATGATCACAGCCACCTGGACATAGATATTGTTCTCAACCCCGGCGAGCTTGATGCCCATAAACACTCCGAGCAATCCTGTAGGAATGGAAAACATCACCGCAAGGGGAAGCAGGTAGCTTTCGTAAAGCGCAGCAAGCAGAAAGTAGACAAAGACCACTGAGAGCAGAAAGATAAAGAGCAGCCCGCCGGTGGATTCGAGTTCCTCACGGCTTTGACCTTTCCAGTCGTAGGTATAGCCTGACGGAAGATGGGTTTTGGAAACCGCTTCAACGGCCTTGATGGCCTGACCGGTACTGAAGCCAGGTTTAACCGTCGCATTGACGGAAACGGCATTGAAGAGGTTGAAATGGTCAACCGATTCGGTGCCATAAACCCGTTTCAGTGTAATGAGTGAAGAGACCGGCACCATGCTGCCGCCGGAGTTCTTGACAAATATGCCATTCAAGGAGGCCGGTTCTGACCGTTCTCCAGGTTCTGCCTGCATCACCACCCGGTAGTACTTGCCGAAACGGTTGAAATCAGAGGCCTGCATACTGCCGTAGTAAGCCTGCAATACGGTCAAAAGTTCCTTGACATTGACACCGAGCTGACCTGCCTTGATGTTATCCACAACCAGCTCATACTGCGGATTGGTCGCCTTGAAGGTGGTGAAAGCAAACCCGATTTCCGGGCGTTTCATCAGTTCACCAATAAAGCCCTGCGCCACATTGCCCAGTTTATCAAGCGGGCCTCCACTGCGATCCTGCACCACAAACTCAAGACCACTGACCGTACTGAAACCGGGAACCGTCGGCTGCGCAAGCGCAAAGAACGATCCCTCCCTGCCTGAAAGTTTCCGGGTTATGGTGGCAAGAACCTTCTTGATATTGCCGTCAGGCCCGCGTTGACCGGTATCTTTAAGCTGCAGGAAAAGAAGGCCCGATGAAGGAGAGGATCTCCGGGAAAGCACGTTAATACCGGAAATTGAGAGCACTTTCTGCACTGCTGGCAGGGTACGCAGGGTCACGGCAGCCTTGTCCATGACTGCCTGGGTTCGTGCAAAGGAAGCTCCCGGCGGCAAGGAGACTGAGACAATGACAAATCCGTTATCCTCGTCAGGGATGAATCCGGTCGGTGTCACCCTGAACATCCAGAAAGAGAGGACAACCATAAGCCCCAAAAAGGTAAAGGTGACTCGTTTATTGCGAATCAGATAGACAAGAGAACCGAGATACTTCCGTTTCAGAAACTCAAAACCGGTGTTGAACGAGGTAAAAAAACGGTGACCAAACCCTCCGAATTTTTTCAGTTTCCCCTCTTTTCCCCTGCCGTCACCATCATGAAGATTGGTGAGAAAGAGTGCGCAGAGAGCCGGGCTCAAGGTAAGGGCGTTGACCGCTGAAATCAGAATGGCTATGGCAAGAGTGAAGGCAAACTGCCGGTAGAACACTCCGGTTGAGCCTTCAAGAAATCCGACCGGCAGAAAAACCGAGGCCATCACGAGAGTAATAGTGACAATAGCGGTAGTAATCTCCCGCATGGCTGAAACGGTGGCCACTTTGGCCGGATAGTTTTTCTGTTCCATTTTAGCATGAACGGCCTCAACAACCACAATGGCATCATCAACAACAATACCGATGGCCAGCACCAGACCGAACAGCGTCAGCACATTGATGGAAAAGCCAAACAGGTTCATGAAGAAAAAGGTGCCGATAATGGCAACCGGTACAGCAATGGCAGGAATGATGGTGGAACGAAGATCCTGCAGAAAAAGAAAGACCACAAGAAAGACCAAAAGAAAAGCCTCGATCAGCGTGTGCTCAACCTGAACAATCGACTCATCAACAACCTTTTTGGAACTGAAGGGAATCGAATAGCTGATGCCTGCCGGAAAAGAGTCGGAAGCCTTCTCAAGCACCTTGCGCAGGCCCGTTTCAACCTTGTTGGCGTTTGACCCCGGCGCCTGATAGACCGCAAGAACCACACCCGGCTCTCCGTTTGCCTTGGTATCGACCGTATAGCGGTAGGCACCAAACTCGACACGGGCAATATCGCCAAGTTTAAGCAGCGAACCGTCCGGATTGGCACGGATCACCATATCTTCATAGTCCCCGGGATAGGGATTCTTCCCCTTGAACTTCATGACATACTGCATCGCCTCGCTGCTGTTCTCGCCGAACGAGCCCGGAGCAGCCTCAAGGTTCTGGCTCTGAATGGCGGCTGACACCTCCTGCGGCGTCACCCTGTAGGCCGCCATCTGTTGTGGCCGCAGCCAGATACGCATGGCATAATCCATATTACCGTATACCGAAACCTGCCCGACACCAGGAACCCTCGCCAGATCATCGACAATATTGATCTTGGCATAGTTCTGTAAAAAAACCTGGTCATAGGCCTTTGAACTGCTCGACAGATTGATCAGCATAATCTGGCTGTTCTGACGCTTGACGGTCGAAACACCGATCTGGTTAACCTCCGCAGGAAGCCTGCTTGCAGCCTGCGCAACCCGGTTCTGTACGTTAACGGCTGCCTGATCAGGATTGGTACCCTGCTTGAAAAAGACAGCAATAGAAAGCGACCCGTCATTGGCCGATGTCGAGGTCATATAGGTCATGTTTTCGACCCCGTTGATCGCCTCCTCAAGCGGAGGTGCAACTGAACGGCCAACCGTCTCGGCACTTGCACCGGGATAACTCGCCGATACCGACACACTCGGAGGCGCAATATCAGGGAAGCGAGTAATCGAAAGCTGATTGATACCGACGACACCGAGAATTACCAGAATGATCGATATAACGGTAGCAAGAACAGGTCTTGATATAAAACGTTCAAACATGAATAGTCAGGTTTAGCTCCTTCAGCCCGTTACAGAAAACTCCTCTCCTCGCTCTCACTTCTTGCCCTCTGTGGCGGTCGGAGAACTCTTGACTGGCTTGATAACCGTGCCATCCGGCAGTTTTTCGGTGCCGGCAGTCACGATAGTATCACCCGGTTTCACACCGGAACTCACGATATAATTGTTACCGCTCTTGCCTGAAACCGTAATAACCTGCTTGTTCACCTTATTGCCTTTACCAAGAATGAAAACAAAAACCTTGTCTTGCAGCTCAACGGTCGCTGCCTGCGGCACCAGCAGCACATGGTGGTAACGTGACTCAACAACAACCTTGCCGGTATTGCCGGAACGCAACAGCCCCCCTGGATTGGGGAAAACAGCCCTGATCCTGACCGAACCGGTTGACTGATCAAACTGACCGCTTATGGTACCGATCGTCCCCTTTTCAGCAAAAAGGTTCCCGTCTGCCATGATCAGCGAAACCGGGGAAACCTGCTTCACCTTCTCCTGCAAAGTTGCACCGGCATACTGATTGCGGAACCGCATAAAATCTATTTCGCTCATGCTGAAATAGGCATAAATTTCGCTTACGTCGCTCAACAAAGTCAGCCAGTTGCTCTGGTTTTTACTGACCAGACTCCCAAGCCGTAATGGAATTTTTCCGATGTATCCGCTTACCGGCGCCTTGAGGGTGGAATAATCAAGATTGACAAAGGCTGATCGAGCAGCAGCTCTCGACTGTTCCACCGCCGCCTTGGCCGCCTGATGATTCGCCCTGGCGGTTGTGAGCTGAATATCAGAGATAACGTTATTCTTTACCAGCGGCACAAGCTTTTCCTCGTTAAGCTTTGCAACAGCAAGCGATGCTTCAGCGGCATGTTGAGCAGCCAGTGCGCTGTTGTATTGCTCACGATAGACCCGATCATCAATTTTAAAGAGCGGTTGGCCCGCTTTAACAAAGGCTCCCTCATCGACATAAATTTTTTGAAGCGTCCCGTCAACCTGAGGACGGATTTCAACATTGACTTTTCCTTCGAGAAGTGAGGAGTACTCTGTGCCAACTGTTGCATCTCCCGCAGTGACCGTCATCACCGGCAAGGCCGGCATTCCCTTCTTATCACCATCTTTGCCTCCATTTCCCGCTCCTCCCCCACATCCGGAAAACAAAATCGGTATGCAGATACCGATAACTACCGGTATGCTGAAAAAACTCTTTATCGAATGTTTATGCATCATCTCATTTTAATTATCTGCTGAACCAACTGAAACAGTAGCCACCCCACTCCTGTTTGACAACCGCAACGTACGACCACTAAAATCTGCGACCAGCATACCGGTCGGAACCTTAAATATTGTGCTGAAATATGCCATTTTAAATATTATAACCTAATGCTACCCGTTCAAGCTTCAGCAACCTTTTTTTCAATTCGAGTCCACCGCGATAGCCGGTAAGTGCACCATTACTGCCGATAACCCGGTGACAGGGAATAAAAATCGGAACAGGATTTCGATGGTTCACCATGCCCACCGCCCTCACAGCCAGAGGATTTCCTGCAGCAACAGCAATATCGCGATAGGTAACCGTCGTACCATAAGGAATGGTGCAAAGCGCTCTCCAGACACGCTGCATAAAGGGCGTCCCCGAAGGAGCAACCGGCACTGAAAACAGCCGCAACTCACCGGCAAGATAAGCATCAATCTGCCGGAAAGCCTCCCTGATCAGCTCCGTTTCACCAATTTCAGCTTGTGGCGGAAGAGTCTTCGAACCAAAATAGAGGTTGGTTATAGCGCCACCGCACTCCGCTAATGCCACTTTGCCGATTGTGGTCTGCTGAAAAGCGATAATCATACTTTTATGCGCTCTTTTGCGGCAATGCGGCAGGTGACGATGTAACGACCTCTGTTTTTTTGAACCCGTTGTAGGCAAAGGTAATACCAATTGCAAAAACCATTGCACCGACACCGAGAAGGACATTAAAAAAAGGCGGAGCCGTCAGTGCAAGCCGCACAACCACGGTAGCAACAGCAAAACCGGAGTTGCGAAAAAGAATTTCATAACTTGAGCTGTAACGGAGGGAAACCAGCACCAGCAGCACATCGCTGAAAACAAGAGCCGTGTAAAATATCGCAAAGAAATCGTGTATCGGCTGGCCTGAGAGGTAAAATGAGACATCAGTGATGCCAATTCCAATAAAAATGAGCAAAAGCAACAGTGATACCAGCTTTTTTGATGCAATAAAGTCCGCTGTTGTAACAGAGCTTTGTGTAATGACGCGATGTTGCTGAAGTTTGTAATACAGCCCAAGCAGAAGAAAAATCAGCAGGCCACCGCCAGCATTGGAAAGGATATGCAGTACATTTGATGTCTGCACCCACACCAGAGGCTCGTTAAAGTAGATAAATTCCTCAAAAGATTGCCGAAGCAGAATGAGAGAAAGAATTTCGAACTGCTTGCCAACCGAATCTGAAACCGAGTTTGCAAGACTGAAAACCAACCCGATAACTTCAAGCCCAAGCAACATGGAAAACGCAATATTGATAGCGTAATAGTGGCTTGATGGAATAATTGCTGCAAGTCCTCCCGGCAGCCATCCCTGACGGCAAAGCTCTATCAGAGAAAGAGCTACGAGGAACGTAATGATCAAAACGTTTGCAGCCGTTCGCTTCGTCCGCTTATGCTCCCAAAAATGCTCCAACGCATCAAAAAGGAGGTCAACCCTGCCGAGTAACAATGTCATAACGTGTTCTTGTGTTGGAAGGAGAACTATTCATCTGTTTTGTACGGCAACAATATTTCAGGAAGATTATGCTTTCGCAAGTTATCACTTGAAACATTCTTTTTTCAACTCAGTGACGATAAGTTGCCATTTTTTTACAAACAAACAACTCTTGAACACTTGCCGTCATAACGGAATAATGATGAGCAAGTTGTATATTGCGCAGTAAATACAAGTGTATAACATTCAAACAGTCGGCAGCGGCAAAGATCTTCTTCAATGTTTGAACAGCATACCACAAGGAGGAAACGATGAGCAAGGCAGCCAAAAGCGTTTTCATATTCGGGATCTATGAGCTTGTTTTGGGAATCAGTCTCATGGCCATACCCAATCCCCTTCTTGCTGTATTTGGTTTTCCCTGCACCCATGATGTCTGGATTCGAGTCACAGGGTTACTGGTTTGCGTCTTCGCCGTCTATGACTTCCAGGGAGCCCGCCATGAACTGATCGACTTCTTTCGTTGGACCGTCTATGCCCGCTCATCCGTCATTCTTTTTTTTACGGCATTTGTCTTGTCGGGCCTCGTTAATCCCATGCTCATCCTCTTTGGGGTAGTCGATCTCCTCGGTGCAATCTGGACAGCCCTTGCACTCCGAAAAAGGTAGCCAAATCGTTTTTCTACTCGCAGTAGACGGTTTTTTATACAATATTCTGACAGGGGCAAAATTTAACGGGTATTATTCCAAAACGGTTCTGCGACGATCGATTAACCATATAATAAGTGCTGCGATCCCAGCAACCAACGTCGCTACAGGTGGTTCAAAGAAAATCATCAGAACACCGGCTGACATCTGATAAGAAGAGATAAAATCGGCAACGAATCCAATGATCATTGAGCAGGGAATTGCGCCGAGTATGGTATACTTGAATACAAAAAGCGTTGGATTTGAGATTTTTTTTGAATAAAGCGCATAAATTGACAAGCCAAGCGCGATAATGACTGGCATCACAAACCAGGCAATATAGACAAGAGTGTCGCCACTATGAGAGTCTGTCATATACTGTACTTGTTCAATAAGTTATAGACCGTGTTGTAAACATATCTTTTCAAAGGATGTTTAAGGTGCAACCTCTATGCCATAAATCATGTTTATGCTCTTGTTACTCTTTTGCACAGAAAAATAACACATTTATTGATGTTCTTGAAATCGGGTGCGGTCTGAAGCATCATTTCGTTGCAGGGATATGCACAAAAGATCTACAACCATACAACCCAAAATAATGACACTTATTTTTGTCTACAACACCGACAGCAACCCCGTTAGCAGTCTTATCGACCTGGGACACAAGATCCTGAGCCCCGAAACCTACAGTTGCAGTCTCTGCAAACTGACCCACGGGCCATTCACTGAAATTGATGCATGGAAAGCGTTCCGCACCTCCATAGGCTATCCCATGGAGTTTCTGCACCGGGACGAATTCGAGAAAAAATATAACCAGCGCTTCCAGTACCCTGTTATCCTGAAAAAAAACACAATGATCGAAGTGCTTCTGAAGAAAGAGGATATCGATAGTCTGGCCGACCTTGATGCACTCATCGCGGCTGTACAAAAATGCCTTCCAGAAAAGGAATGAGAGGCCGATGAAGAACATGATAGCCTTTTTACTGAAACAATACACACTTCCGTCAGGAACTTCACTCTCTGATCAAGCATAAGCGCCCTGAATAATACCTGCTGAGAACTTTCGTCAGTAGAGAAACAGGGAAACGGTATTCATGACTTCCTGTCGAACAGTTGCGACAGCCATGATCCGGATTGTTGTTGCGGCTTTCCTTTAACTGGAAGCCCTTCTGCTGCCCAACAGGTAATACCGGACTGCATATTGACGGTTTTACTGTATCCATGGTTCATCAGAAAACGGATCGCCATTAAGCTGCGATTACCACTGTGACAGGCGATAATTACCTGACGGTCTAAAGGTATTTCCTGAAACCGTTTTTCAAGCTGACGCAATGGAATCAACAGGACTTCAGGAACATCGAATGCTTTTTTGTCAACTTCACCCGGTTCTCGGACATCGACAAGCAACGCCCCTTTGTGAATCATCGCAAGGGCTTTGGTGGGAGTAACTGCACGTGTATTCATCATCGTAAATTTTTTTTACCTGCTTAATAATTTGTTCAGTTTATCCTGCTCGGGCTTTGGTACACACCCCTTCCTTTTTGGCCAGTAACGCTCAGAATACCCATACCCCGAATAGGTATTAATATTGCGAAATTTCAGCTAATAATCAATCAAAATATTTTCTTCTGCGACATGCGCTATGACGCACTCATACAGTACCTCCCTCTGATCGCGGGTGCAGGCTCTTCATGCAAGGGGTAGAATTATTAAACGTAATGGAACGGAATAAAGCAGGAAATCCTTATAAAGAAAAAAAGTTGCACATTCCTTACGAACCCTTCGAGGAACAGAGATGGACAACAATATGGGACAGGTTGACCGCATTATCCGGGCAGTTATCGGCATAGTCGTTATGGCGTTTGGCTTTATGTACCACTCCTGGTTGGGAGCGATAGGATTGATTCCCCTCATTACCGCAGGGACAGGCTTCTGTCCGCTCTATAAGTTACTGGGCTTCAAAAGCTGCAATAACTGCTGACAAACATCTCCGCTTAACTATATGTTTTTTACCGGTTCATTATAGGATGTCTTGCTGTTTCCTTTTTGCAGGTCAATCTCTGTCGTTCAAGACATGGGTTTGTTGGGGATATATCTTTATCTGTGCATTTTTTTAGAGGTAATGTGGGACATGCGCGACCGCTGTGGCGACCTGTTGAGCGGCATCAATAACAAATGCGAACTCATCCGCTTTTCTGCATACAAAACAATTTCTCATCATCACGAGCCTGATCTCCGGAATGTTCCTCTATTATTTTCCTACACGAAAACTCTTCCGAAATCGACCTATTTTTTTCTGTTAAATAATGTTGCCGTAGTAGGCATCGCAACTATTTGCCTGTTACTCGATTATAACCCATTGGCAACAGCCGCAAGTGAATATAACGCAAACGGGGTATCCGACGCTTTTTGGTGAATCAAAATAAAATCGCTTAATTCAAAAAATTGGCAGAAATCCTTAACAAATTCAGAATTCCCTCTTTTTTCGTCAAAACTTTTCAGGGTGTTTGTTGGTTATAACGAAATCTATAAACCAACGCCATTTTTCTCTCATAACGGAACGGGATGTTTTAAGCATAAACGACCCCTCTTGTAAGCCATTGAATTAAGCATCAACCGTAGGTCAAAGGATTCCGATCATGAATGATAAACCCTCCGAGGTCAATATGCCCCACATAACCGATGTCGCATGGTGCCCTGCGTGCGGAAACCACATGCTGCACAAGGCTGTCAAGTTGACAATGCATGAACTCAATATTGAACCGGAAAACCTCGTGATGCTCTCTGGTATAAATCAGGCAGACAAAACGCTGCACGATCTGAATGCGATGCTCAAAGAGCTGCACAGCCGTCCGTGTCCTGCCGATCCTGGCATGAAGCTGCCGGACAGAAAACTTGTGGTTATCGTTGAATCGGGTGAAAGCGATATGCTGGACGAAGGAGGTAATCATTTTATCCAAGCTATTCCGAAAAGCATTGATGTCACGGTGATTGTCCACAACAACATGGCCTACAACCTCAACAACGCACAAGCCTCTCTCGCATCGCCGCGCGGCATAAAGAGCCCGGCAAAGGTTAACGGAGTCAAGCTCGAACCCTTCAGCCCGCTGGAAGTTGCACTGGCCATGAATGCTCAGTTCATAGCAAGAGGCTTGGCCGGAGATGTAGAACAGACAAAATTATTGATCAACGAGGCGATTGCATTCAGAGGATTTTCGGTGGTCGAAGTATGCCAGCCATGCGTCATCTTCAACAAACTGCATACCTGCCACTGGTTCAAGAAAAACATCCACTCCTTGCCCAAGGGCCACGACACCACTGACCGCAATGCGGCATTCCGTCTTGCTGCCAGATACGATAAACTCCCTCTGGGCGTTTTCTTTCGGCATGAAGGGCATGAACTGTACGAAGAGCCGATGGGTAGCAATACTGCCACACTCCTTCAGCAGCAGCCTCCTGATGAAAAAACCTTTCAAATGCTGATGGAGGCTTGCCGTTGAAGTCTGCCTCTTCCCCGCCAGGATCAACCGGGTTAACCGATAGCTTATTGAATAAAGCCAAACCGTCTGTAAAAAGGAACTTGCATCAGAGGCCCGGCAGTGTCCAGATCTGCCGAGCGGCATAAGTTTCAATACCTGAATCGGCTTTCAAAACACAGTCCGCAGGGACAGTGATTTTACCCGTCATCATCATTTCATTTCGTCACTCAGTACAAGCGATGGGTAGCAGTTTTTGTCGTCAAGCGCCTGTAAACGTTTAATCAGGCTTTTTCATTCACCATTCAAACAAGGGAGGAGTTCCTATGTCAGCAAGACCGTTCTACGTTGTTGCCCACCGATGCAACAGCACTGATGCCGTCAAGAATGCTATCGCCGAAGGAGCTAATGCAATTGAATGCGACATCCGCTATTACGACAGCCCAAAGTATTTTCTGGTCAGTCACGATAAATCGCTTACTCCCGAAGCAGATGCGCTTATTCCCTATCTTGACCGAATGAGTGTGGTGCTGAAAGCAAAGCCTGCCGTCGCTCTGGTGATTTTCGACTGCAAGGATCAGCCGGAAAACCAGTTTCTCACCCTGTTGAAGATCGTCCGCAAGCACCTGACCGATCAGGTACCGGTAAATGTTCTGTTTTCAATTTCTTCCTATGACGACAGAGCCTTCTTCAACCCGCTGAAAGGATTCTCAATGGCCCCAAACGAAAGTGTGGGCATCGACGAAGACAACGACTCAATGCGGGTTTCAGCATTCTTTCAGGATTTGGGAATCAGTCAGCACGCTTATGGCAATGGCATTTATGCATACGGAATCGGCCCCAATGTGCCGCATACCGTCATGAATGCAGTGGCTCGCAGAGCACACGGGGGACACCTCAAAATGGTATATGTGTGGACGCTTCAGGATGCCGACGCCATGCGCAATTATATGCGGATGGGAGTGGATGGCATTCTTGTAAACAATCCCGCAACGCTACTCGAAGTGCTCAATGAGAAGGAGTTCTCCGGAAATCTGCGTCTGGCAACCCGTACTGATCGCCCCTTCATCACTCCCCCCGCTCCTGCATACGTGCTTGATGTCAAAACCGCTGACGTCGGCGGTGGCGGAACCGATGCATCGCTGCGCTTCGCAGTCGTTGGCCCGGATGACAAAATGGTCCATTACATCATCGATTCCTGCCCTCCGGGACTTTTTGAGTCTGGTGATACCAACAGCGTGACGATTTTCGGCGACGTCGGCGCTCCGAAAAAGGTTCGTGTATGGCGGAACGACTCGGGAAATGGTCCCGGATGGTACCTCGACCGCATCACCCTCACAAAAACCAAAGGGACAACACCGGCAGTTGGTGCGAAAACCATCATCTTCGACCAGTGGATACCTGCAAGTGAGGTAATCGTCAAACCGGTTCCCTGATCCTCCGCTCTCTTTGATACATTTTTCAGGCGTGCCTGCGATACCATTCAATACCATTAACGTGTATCAGGCACGCCCTTTTTAGCCGCGACCTTGAGGCTTACAACCGAACGGCCAATCCGCTGCAGTTCGCTCATCGGAATGCTGACAGTGGCGGCAAGTTTTTGCAAAAGCGGCTGTCCGGCAATCATCTCCTCCGGGAAGTGGCTCTCTCCGACTACCGACATCTCCTCGAACCCGGCCTCTTTTATGGCGTCGAGATATGCCTCCTTGCGAACGGCACCCGCAATGCATCGAACATATGCCTCAACCGATCCGCTGAGGAAAGCGGGCAGATCTTCAAGAAGAACGATATCCGACACCATAAGCCTTCCTCCAGGTTTCAGCACCCGCCATGCTTCCTGAAACACCCCTGGCTTGTCGGTCGAAAGATTGATGACGCAATTTGAGATGATCACGTCAACACTTGAGCTCTCCACAGGAAGCTTCTCAATCTCTCCCAACCGGAAGTCGACATTATGATAACCGTTTTTTTGAGCGTTCGCTTTTGCCCGTTCGACCATCTCCGGTGTCATATCCACGCCAATCACACGCCCCCTCTCGCAACAATGTTTGAAGCAAGAAAACAGTCAAACCCGGCCCCCGAACCGAGGTCAAGCACCACATCACCCTTTTTGAGCACCGCAAGAGCCACGGGATTGCCGCAACCGAGCCCAAGGTTGGCGCCCTCCGGTATGCTCTTCAGCTCCCTTTCGGAATACCCCACAGCCTTGCCTGCCGAGCGAATATATTCAGCTTCCGCATCCCCGGCGTTCCTGGAACATCCGCACGAACCATCCTGCTTGACCGTTTTGGCGTAGTTCTCTTTAACCGCTTCCCTGATATGCCTCTCTTCCATGTTACCTCCCTTCATCTGTTTTATAGAATATTTTATTCATTACTGAACATTGTGTTCAAAAAAAGAATACCTATATTTAATCGTTGTGTCAACAACCAATGTTTTGAGAATTGTTCACTACCGGACAAAACAACCGGTTTTGTCGGGCTGAAAAAGCAGATTTATGAAAGAAAAAAGGGAAGACCGGAGGATCAGCCGCACACGCAGACTGATGCATGAGGCACTCATGACGTTGATTGAAGAAAAAGGGTACGAGGCCATCACCGTGCAGGACATTCTTGATCGTGCAGACGTGGGAAGATCAACCTTCTATGCACACTATCGCGACAAAGATGAACTGCTCCTCTCCAGTTTCGAGCATTTGCGCACCCTCTTCGAACAACAGCAGCAGGCGCTTTTTGATTCAAGACGTACCGGCGCAGAGCCTGAAGTCCATTTCATTCTGGAACTCTTCCGTCACACCGGGCAGCATCACAAACTGTACAAGGCCATCGCAGGCAAACAAAGCGGCGAGATGATTTTGAAATACTTCAACCGCTATCTCTATACCATGCTGATCGGGCCTCTTACCGAGCTCAACAGGAACAAAAAATCGATGCCCGTTCCCATAGAGATAACCACTCACCATCTGGTCAGTACGCTGCTCTCGCTTATGACCTGGTGGCTCGACAACAACATGCCTTACTCAGCGGAAAGGATGGATGAAATATTCAGAATACTCTCGACGCCCGTCATTGAAACGGCGTTCGGCCGTAAAGTGCAGAAGAGTGAGTATGAGAGCATCGCGGGCGAACACCTCCCCGGAAGCGTGAAGGCGTTCTACAGCCTCTTTGTCGACAGCGGCTGCTGCCCCGACAAATAACGCCTGTTCAACAACATCACAAAGCCAAGTCCAGTTTTACCGGCGCTCCTCATATCTTCATGCGGGTCACGATAAGCCCGGGAAGCATGGGCAGCCAGAGGGTGAAACCTCGAAGCAGCAGCGTCGCCGTCAAAGCCGTTTCGATCCTGATCTCAAACATGACGAGTAACCCTACACATGCGGCTTCAAAGGTGCCGAGCCCAAGAGGAATCGGGCTGAGCATTGCCACCATGGAAGCAAAAACCAAACAGGGAAACACGAAAATAATTGAAACCGATTCACCAAGAGCCTGCAGCATAGCCCAGAGCGTAGCGGTATCGAAAAGAAACACTGTTGTCTGGTAGATGGTCGTCTCAACGAAAAGCAGCGGCCTGAGCTTCGACTTGCGTTCCTCAGTCTGCGGCACTTCTGACCAGAGGGCAAGAAGAGGGGCTACACGGGGCAGCTTGACAATCCATGCAGGCAACCGATCATTTGCGCCCAACTGTTTAAGAAAGAGAACCGCACCCGGTATAAAAAGAGCAATAGCAACAAATATCGATGCCACAATAACCATCCATTTGTGAATGTCGTTATGCTGCCACAGCACAAAGAGCGCTCCTGTTGCAGAGAGAATATATGCGCCGTAGTAGGAAAATATGTCGAACAACATGACCCTCATGCAAACGTCTCCAGGCACATCATCTTTACGCAACGCATTAAAAATGAATGCGATACCGCTGATACCGCCGGATGGAACCGCCTTGTCTGTAAACAGCCTTCCAACAGCAAGCGGTACGAGCCGGCGAAGCTGGTATCGAACACCTGCAGAACGCAGAGTGCGGTACCAAACCATGGCGAGCGCGATGTAGGTACCCAATTGGAGAAAGAGGGCTACAAACAACCAAGAAAGATCAATGCTGTGCAGTAGAGCGACAAAACGAGTGAATTCGCCATAATGAGTCGCAGCATAGACCAGCGCAAAAAAAAGGACAAGGCCTGCGAATAGCTGCTTATATGATCGTTTCTTCATGATTCTCCACTATTCAAAAGAAATGCCTGAAGAGCGCATGTCCGGTCACCTCGAAGAACGCTTTGCAGAGGGCAAAAAAAAGCACAATCGCCAACCGCACATTAGCAGGCAGGCAAAAAAAAGCCCACTGACGTTCCTGAAGGGAAATATAAGCAAAAGTCAAGCAGATTACGGATTTATCCTGACAGCCCCTCGTTCAGGTCAATAATATCCATGCTGTGGTAGAGTGCCTGGAGATTGGATGATTTTATGCGGAATTGGCTTCGCTGTTTGGTTCGCGGAGTGGTTGAGGCATTCTCCAGTTTAATACCCGGATCGTAGTAGACCTTCCCTTCCGCCATGGCCTGCAGGTACTTCAAAAAATCAGTTCCTTTGCCGATACGAATCATGTTGCCGTACCAGTATTGCCGTTCGGGTGTCTGAACGCACTGGCTCGGGATGTAGACTGCCTTGTTGTGCTTCCGGTTCCATTTGGCCATAATTTCAGCATATCCCCAAACCGCAGCTTCTTCTCCCTCACTGTTCATCAGCGAGATTCCACCTGTCGCATCGGTGATCTTTCCTTTGACAGCATCAAACCCTTTGAGCACAATCTGAAGGTTTGTCAAACGGTGATACTCCCCTACTTTGTGAACTCCCCCGAAATTCAGCCGGTCTCCACGATCAGCAGCTCCCGTCATGTCAGGATATCCGAATTTCCGGATGAAGGCTTCAATACCAGCACTCCGATAGAAACCGCCCGTAGGCTCCGGAGTCATGAGAGTCAGTACGCCACTGTTGATTCGCTGAAAGTTGCTGACGCTGTACTGCTTTACTTCGTAGCCGAGATAATCCGGCTCCGAACGGCTGTTGGGAGAAATATCCAGTTCAGCTTCGAGTGTCATACCGCCGCAATTGGGAGCTTCGCAGGGCAAGGTAATGCCGTTGGTGCCCAGTTTTCTTGACCGGATCCAGCCCTTCCGATGAATCTCTCCCAGTTTCTCGATGAGCAGCGATCGTTCGTCCAGAACACCGGTTCCGAGACCGGGTTCAAGAAACACGCCGCTTCGGGGCAGTTCTCCGAGAGTAGCGAATTCCCTTGCAAGTTCGCTCTCCGGATGGCAGAGATAGCCGATAATTTTACCATCAGGAGATATGCCCAGAAAAAGGATACGCCCTGCCAGTCTAAGGCGTTCATCCATAAGTTCGGAGGGGGCGGCAGAACAGCCCTGAAGGAAGCCGGAAAATCTTACTTCAGGATATTGGGGATAGAGTATGAGTTGAGCTCGGGGTGCATTGTGCACGGTTCCATCATCGGAAAGCCAACAGTAATCAAGTGGTGCCTTGAATATATGTGGCTTGTCGGGATCAGGAGCTATCGTAACAGAAGGAATAATGTTGACAGCCTGGAAATCACCGCCAAAATAGACCTGCTGCTTCCGGTTATCATTTGCTGCGAGTACCTTCGCGTAGATCGTCCGACAACCCTTGTTTCGCATGAGCGTTTGCAGTGTAGATAGTCGCATGTTGCCCTCGGATTTCATGTTTTGTCGAGCTTGAAAGCAGCCATTCTGCACAGGAATCAACAACTTCATCAATCAGTCTGCGCCCTTTGCCTTTCAGGGCACACTCCCAAACAAGCAGAACTCTCCAGCCTTGCCTTGCAAGTTCATCTATAACAGCTAGGTCACGAATCCTGTTTTGTTCAATCTTTTCTTTCCAGAAATCCTCTCTTGTTTTCGGCCATTTAAAAAGTGCGCACTCATGGCCATGCCAGAAACATCCATGCACAAAAATAACAGCACGATACTTCGGAAAAACAAGATCCGGCTTTCCCGGCAATTCCCTGCAGTGGAGCCTGAATCTGAACCCCTTTGCATGAAGACCTCTGCGCACCCTCATTTCGGGAATGGTATTCTCTGCCCGGATGCCGGACATCATGCGGCTTCGTGTTTCCGATGAAACAACATCAGCCATACTGAACAGCGTTGTCAGCCATCAAAACGCCAAAATCAAAACGCAACTGGTCAGATGAAACACCATCCATCAGGTATTCAAGCATGTACCGGGCAACTGCCCTGACGACAGGCACAACAACAGCATTACCGAACTGCCGGTAAGCCTGGGTATCCGAAACAGGAATCACAAAACTGTTACCGTTGAGCGTGTCAAAACCCATCAACCGTGAACACTCCCTCGGTGTAAGCCTGCGGGGGTTTTTACCCGTCTGCTTCACCAGTATCTCGGAACCATCCTTGTAATACCGCGCCGAAAGTGTTCTGGCTACATCGTGTGGTCCGACAAGGCCAAAACCAAAACCATTGCCTTTTGCCCGATGTTTTTCCGCGTACTTCTGAAGATAATCCCAAAGATGATCCGAGAGTGTGTAGCGGTCGGATATTCTTGCCAACGGGCCGATGGTATAAGGTGGTTCCTCATCTTCCTGGCCACTTTCAGAGTGTAATATTGATTCTATAACCGGGCGATTGCTGCTGTGTGGCAGTTCAAACCGGTTAAAACTGAATCCACAATCCTCCCGGAAACCGGCTATAAATATCCTCTCTCTGTGCTGGGGAACCCAGTTTCCTGCATCAATAATTTTCCAGTCAAAGTAATAACCCAGTTCCGCAAGAGTCTCCTTGATAACTCCGAACGTCTTCCCCTTGTCATGCCGCTGAAGATTTTTGACATTTTCCAGCAGGATCGCCTTCGGGCGATGGTACTCAATAATTCTCGCAACATCGAAAAAAAGAGTCCCCTGGGTTTTGTCTGCAAAACCATGAGGTTTGCCAAGAGCATTTTTTTTTGAAACTCCCGCTATTGAAAAGGGCTGGCAAGGAAAACCCGCAACCAGAATATCATGTGACGGGATGTCGTGGGCATCAATTTTGGTAATGTCACCACCAATTTCATGATCACACTCGAAATTTGCCCGATAGGTCTGACGGGAATATTTGTCCCACTCGCTCGTAAAAACACACCTTCCGCCAAGCTCTTCAAAAGCTTTTCTCATGCCTCCAATACCGGCAAAAAGATCAATGAAGGTAAAGCTTGAAGTCTCTTTTCCGTAGGATGACAAAGGCTGAGCAATCCTTGTGAGCTGGTCAAGCACCAATTTTCTGGGAACTATCTCGTTTTTCTCCCAGCGATAGACCTCTCTCTGGCTGTACCCCGTAATGTGGGCGATTTTGTCAATCGACAAACCCGCCTGCTGGCGTAACAATGAAAAGCTCTGGGTAGTATTCATGATAATCGACTCCACGGGAAATATTTTGACATTATGGCAATGTAGAAACAATAATCCGGAAATCTCAACATAAAGTTTATGACCCCTGAAAGTAGAAAAACAAGCAACCCGGAAAGAAAACCCCCAATAAGTCGCGTATCAAAGTAAAAAAACAAAAAAGAAACACTTTCCTGTCGATTGTACGAACCCGAAAGGAGTCATTATTTATATTGAATTGAGTTTCTCATGAATGTATACCGATTCATCCATTGAAATACTGAACGATAGACACGAGAGCTGATACGCTGCAGGGTACAAAAGATTCTGAGATTTGAATACATTTTCCACAATAGCGCGAGCGGCTTTTTCTGAGGGATGCTCTCCGCCGGTGATGTAGCAGGCGAACACATAGACTGCCCCGCCGCTGCCAGTAGGTATCGATATCCCCGCAGAGATATCACCGTTTCCATAGCCGATCCGTTCTTGCCCGATCAGCCTTGCCAGCGCAGGGAAAGCAGAATGGATTTCAGCCGATGCGGACTGAAAGCATGGAAAGCGACCCGCCTTCAATCCCTTCGACAGGAAAGCTGACCTGTTCATGTTCTCTCCGTAAACCAAGTATATAGAGCAGCGGCAAAAAATGGTCGGGTGTTGGAACAGAGAGCCGCGCATCGCTGCCCATACCCCTGTAATCGACAAGCTCCCGATCCCTGCCTTCGAGCATGAGTTTTCTTGCAGATTGTTCAAATCGAACCGCCCAGTCAAACGGTTGCGCGTTCTCAGTGCCCCAGGCATAGGCTTGAAGGTTATGGACAAGATTACCACTTCCGGCAATCAGAATGCCATCATCGCGCAGCGGTTGAAGCAGCCTGCCGGTCTCATAATGAAACTCAGGACTCATAGTCTCATCAATGCTGAGTTGAACAACAGGAATATCGGCATCAGGAAAGAGATGGCAGAGCACCGACCAGGTTCCATGATCGAGACCGCGTTGCTCATCAAATCGCACTTCGAGAGGAGCAAGCAGTTTCTGAACCTTCCGGGCAAGTTCCGGACTGCCCGGAGCAGGATAGGTGACGTTGTACAGTGCCGGTGGAAACCCTCCGAAATCGTGTATGGTCTTTGGAAAAGGGCTTCCTGTCACCGCAGTATCGGGAATATACCAGTGTGCCGATATGGCAAGTATCGCCTTAGGACGTGGTATGCTTTGAGCAAACTGACGCCAGCTTTCGGTGTATCCATTTGTCTGAAGCGCATTCATCGGGTTTCCATGCCCAAAAAAAACAACCGGCATTACTGTCCCCATGGCATATTTCCTTTGTCGTAAATAACAAATAAATAAATAAGTGTGTCACAAATTGAAAGTCCTCAATCTCTCCCCACCGGAAATCGAACTGTCTGTATTCGTTATTTTTCGCGTTTGCTATTAGCGTATACAAGCACCTGATTTATACTTTTTTGTCGATATAAGTCTCTTTGACCCAATCCAGAATCTTTTGCTCCTGGAGGGTAATGTTTTCGTCAGCTCTCGCAGCCTTCTCCATCAGCTTATAGATACTGTTTCGCATATCCTGATCTTCAGGCATTCTGATCGAAAGCCTTCCGCTTGCTGCCATCTTGAAAAGAGGTTCGATATCGACAGTCTTGAATCCCCAATTGTTCGCTGCTTCAGTCAGAAAAATTCTTTCCTCATCGTTAAAAGCTCCATCAGCCGCAAAAACGATAATAATGTTGTTAAGTGCATAATCTTTAACACCATAAAGCTTATCCAATACAACAGGATCAACTTTCGCTGTGAAAGAGCCCTTATTCTCACCATAGTAGGAAGCGAATTCTGAGCGGTTCATCAGTGCGCTGACAACCCAGTCGTTCGCTGTACTGTTGAGCAGACTTCCGCAGTATGCACACTTCACATCAAGCGTGTTCTTGACAGGTCCACCACAAGCTGGACAATTATGCTGATAGATTGAACCCTTTCCGGCCCCTGCCTGGGCATCACGGGTCAAAAACATGACCTCTTCCCGTGTCATAATTTCCGGATCAACGAGCACCACCCTGTTGTCTTTAACCACCACTCTCTGCATTGAACAGATGAGTGCAAAGATGAGCATGTTTTTATTTTCCTTTTTCTGTGCACCAATAAGAGTAACCTTGTTCAGGAAAATACGATTGAAAATTTCCTCATTCTTTTCGGACCTTGGAGCAAGCTGCTGGAATAAATCATCTGAGACAAACCTGCGCATTACGGAAGGATCATGCATGACTTGAGCAGTCATGATCTGCATGTAGGCATTTGAAGCCTTGTCCTCAACCAGTTGAACGGAAAAATCGCCATAAACCGATACCATCTCACGTACCTTTGTTTCCAGATTACCCAGCTTGTTTGAAAACACATCATTTCTGTGGTAATCATCTTTCTGGGTGATTTCGGAAAGTACCCAGTCAAATTCTCCGGAGTTGACCATTGCGTTACAATGGGTACATTTGCAAACCTCACCTATATTTTCCGGCAGGGGTGCGCCACAGTTCGGACAGTTGCTGGAATCATAGATATCTTTTTTCGGCGCTCCGCGCTTGCGGATAAACGACCAGAACTCGACAAAATCGTCGAAACCTTCCTCATCCAGCTCATGGTTCAGGGCACACTGGAACTTGTCGTCCATGCTCGCTTCGATTCCAACATGCATAATGTCATACAGACCGTCCTGTTCAATTTTATCAACCCAGATATCCGCTATTTTTATATTGCTTACCGGGTTGGTCTGCTGTAAAAGCTGCATCATCCTGAACTGGGTGTTGAATCGCTGGTAGACACCGTCGGTAATGAACCTTCTCATGCGACTGGTATTCTGTTCAGACCAGGACGATTGAACTTCGATGAAAGCTTTGCGGACTTTCAACAGGAATGCAGATACATCGAAGTCGGGATTCGCTGCAAGAAATTCCTTCCATCCATCGACTTTTTCATAAGACTTTTTTTCATAACCGGCCATCCTGGAATACGTTGTAATCGAAGCGTTTTGAAAAAACAAAACAAGCCGGAATACCAGGTAAATAATCCCAATAAGAACAATGACTGTAACAAATGTGGAAAAACCAGTGGAACCGGATCCGCTGGAATAGGTATCATGACCAAAGCCTCCACCACCAAAGGAGTGTCCCCCGCCAGAGAATCCGCCACCACTATGCCCTCCGCCATGGCCTCCTCCGTGACCTCCGCCGCCACCGGCCCGCGCAATAAGCTCCTCACCAATGAACGGGATACCAAGAACGGTAAGGGTGATCATGAAAAGAAACCTGAAAAAGCGGCTGAACCTCATAAATATTTACTCCTGATAGTTACGTTCTTCAAAAGCGAATCGCAAAAGACGCTATTACAGTTGCGCAAGAATCTGCTGCTTTTTTGTGTCGTATTCCTGTTGGGTGATGAGGTCGTTGTCAAGCATCTGTTTCAACTTTGCAAGCTTTGCCACGGGATCTTCCGGTGCTGCTGCCGTTTGCGGTGCATTCATATTGGTCATCATCCCGGCCATGGCCTGCCCCATTCCAACACCTGCACCAAGACCAACTCCCATCCCGGCAACTCCTCCCTGGTTCTGGGCCGCATCTCGAAGAGCTGCCAACTGCTGAACTTGACTAAAATTCAAGCCGACTGCCTGTGCCGCCTGTGCCTCAGCCTGCATATCCGCAATACGTTGCACTCTACGCTTTGTATCATCATCAAAATCTGTATTTTCGACGCGAAAATCCTTAAGCTCGAAACCAAGTGTCAGAAAAATCGGAGCTACCTTTTCTTTCACCCCATCAGCAATTTCATTCCTGTTGGCATCGATCTCATTATAGCCGAACTTTGCTTCAGCAAGAAAATCCGTAAGTGGCTGAACAAGCCTTGCCACAATGACCAGACGGAGTTCATCAACTCTGAACTCGTCCCTCTGCCCCATAACGTTCATGAAAAAACTTCCCGCATCTGAGATACGGAAAGAGAAATTGCCAAAACCTTTCATCCCGACAGGAAACCTGTACTGCGGATCGATATATTTCACCGGACCAGGTGTACCCCAACCCTGGTTCAAAATCTCGGCAGTCCGGAAAAAATAGATCCCGACCTTGTGCTCACTCTTGAAAGCCTGCATGAATTTGGTGATCGTCGTCCAGAACGGAATGTTTTGTGTTTTCAGGTCTGTCATGCCTGGTTCGGTAATAACAGCTTGCGGCTTGCCCTCATAGACAAAGATCGCCCCCTGACCGGGACCAACGATAAGCTTTGACGCGTTTTTGATCTCGTCTCCATTATCCGTCCATCGTTGAAAAAGAACATCCGAAGCAGGATTTTTCCATTCAATGACTGATCGTAACTGCCCTGTAATTGAATTCCATAACGCCATATATCACTCCTGTTATTACGTTCATTTCATACCTTGAAGGTCAGAACCAGTCAAGGTGCAAGATTTTTTTATAAAAAAATTCAAAATTCATGCAACATTTTTCATTAACTGAAAAATTGAAGGCAAAATTCATGCGATAATTTACTTAATCGTCTGTAATTATCCCTGCACCTGCGAAGCGAATATATTCAAGGCCAGCTTATTGATATCCCATCAGGATATCCTTTCTGACAGACCTTTGGCAAACCACCTCATAATCCACTGTTCACAGGTTGAGCAGCTCATTACCCGCATGAAAAATTCGCTCCTGAACTAACTTCATTATTCAGGCAAAGCGTGGCCTCAATTGAGCCAATTTTACGAATTATCAGGCAAATAAATGGCAGAAGGAATTGTTTACCCCCAATAACGGTAATGGAAAGGAAAGAAAAAGTAACGGTTAAGGGAATCTGAATTCCTTATATGCTTTGGATTTTCTTTTTACTGTGATACTTTAAAGTTATAATTTTTTGCAGTTTCCTGTTTAACGCCCAATAACCCCGGAGGATGATCATGCGGATTAAAGTTTTTCTGCTGTTTCTGTTTTTGTTTTCCATTTCTGTTTTTTCTCAAGGATATGCCTCGGGAAAACCTCGAATCGGGGTGTTGAGGTTTACAAACCACACCTCAGCAGGATGGTGGGAAGGGAGTGTCGGTACGGATCTGCAGGATATGCTTATTGCAGAACTCGCATCGACTAACAGTTTTCGGGTGCTCGAAAGGAGAGAGCTTGATGCGGTTCTTAATGAACAGGATCTGGGTGCGTCCGGAATGGTTAACCCCAGAACAAGATCAAGGTTAGGAAACATTACCGGTGCCAAATATCTGATTGCGGCTACGCTTTCAGCCTTTGAACAGAATACGAGCGGCGGCGGTGGGGGGCTCTCCTTTGGTGGTATCAGCCTGGGAGGAAAGCAGGAAAAAGCGTACATGGCTGTCGACCTGAAGGTAATTGATGTTGAAACAGGCGAAATCTATGACGCCCGGACGGTAGAGGCTACGTCAAAATCCAGTGGTATCAGCATTGGAGTGTCCCATAGAGGCTTTAACGGTCATCTTGGCGAGTATCAGAATACACCTGTAGGAAAGGCAATCAGGGCTTGTATCATGGAAATAGTTCAGTATCTGGAGTGTTCTCTGGTTCAGGGCAAGGATAGTGGTTGCATGGACGAGTATGACGCCAAAGAAAGAAACCGAAGAGAGAAGACCAAAGGCTCGATTCAACTTGATTGACCGTAATACAACGGGGCGGACTTCATGAGCCGCCCCGTTGTATTAAAATGATTGCCCTGCCTGATTAAAAGCTCTCGCGACGCAAAAATAACGAATCATGAAGAAGAGTTATTCACGCACAAAGGAGAATCAGTCGTTCGGGAACTGCTGGGAAGCAGCGCCCGGACACAACTGAAATGATTTTTCCTGGAGAAAACTAAGCGTTGGCCTTTTTGGTGGCTTTTGCGCGGAGGTTCACGTCGAGAATCTTCTTTCTGAGTCGGATGCTCTGGGGTGTTACTTCCAGAAGCTCATCGTCGTTAATGAATTCAAGCGCCTGTTCCAGCGAAAGAAGTTTCGGCGGAGTGAGGCGAAGTGACTCATCGGTGCCTGATGAGCGCATGTTGCTCAGCTTTTTGGTTTTGCAGACGTTGAGGGTTATGTCGAGACCTCTTGTTGATTCACCGACAATCATCCCACCATAGACCTTGGTGTTTGGCGAAACAAAGAAGGTGCCGCGATCTTCAAGAGCGCTCAGGGCATAAGCAACGCATATTCCGGCTTCAGAGACGACAAGTGCACCGGTCTCGCGTGATGGCAGTTTGCCTTTGAACGGCTGGTAGTTGTGGAATACATGCGACATGATTCCTTCGCCTTTGGTATCGGTGGTAAACTCAAGGTTGTAACCAATCAGTCCTCTGGTGGGAATTTCAAATTCAACCCTGACCATGCCACCGCGAAGCGTGCCCATATTGGTCATTTCGGCTTTTCTGCGACCCATTTTTTCGATGATGACGCCGGTGTACTCTTCAGGAATATCAATCATGACGTGCTCGATAGGCTCAAGCAGTGTGCCCTCTTCGTCACGGTGCATGATTACCTCCGGCCTTGCAATGGCAATTTCATAGCCCTCACGCCGCATGGTCTCAATCAGCACGGAGAGGTGAAGCTCTCCCCTACCTGAAACGCGGAAGGTATCGGCACTGTCGGTCTCTTCGACGTTGAGTGCAACGTTGGTCATCTTTTCTTTCATCAGGCGCTCACGGATTTTGCGGCTGGTGACCTCTTTGCCCTCAAGTCCTGCAAACGGAGAATCGTTTACTGAAAAAAGCATGGAGAGTGTCGGCTTGCTGATGTCGAATGAATCAAGAGATACCGGATCTTCAATTGACGCAAGGGTCATGCCAACCGTAGCGTCCGGTATACCAGCAATTGCGATAATGTCGCCTGAGGTCGCCTCTTTGGCTTCAACTTTCTGAACCTTGTCGAACTGAAAAACTTTTGTAACCGTGCCCCTGCCCAGCACACCATCAGGACCGACTACGGCAAGCTGGCTGCCGGGGCTTACCTTGCCGCGGTGAATGCGACCGATGGCGATCTTGCCAATGTAGTCGCTGTAGTCGAGCGTGGTAACGAGCATCTGAAAGCCACCGTCATCATTGGCAACCGGAGCTGGAATCTCCTTGATGATCATGTCGAGCAGAAGACTCATATCGCCGTCCTCATCATCCATGCTGTATTTGGCAACGCCATTTTTTGCGGATGTAAAAATATAAGGGAAATCGAGCTGATGCTCTTCGGCGCCAAGGGCAATGAAAAGATCAATAACCTGGTCATGTACCTTGACCGGGTCTGACTGTGGACGATCGATTTTGTTGATGACCACAATCGGTTTCAGGTGCAACTCAAGGGCTTTGCGCAGCACAAACTTGGTCTGCGGCATAGGCCCTTCGAAAGCGTCCACGAGAAGCAGCACACCGTCAACCATCTGTAAAATACGTTCAACCTCACCACCAAAATCAGCATGACCCGGTGTATCGACAATATTGATCTTGTGATCATTGTATACCGCCGCAGCGTTTTTTGAAAAAATAGTAATACCCCGCTCTCTTTCCTGGGGATTAGAATCAAGTACCCGAACGTTTACCTGCTGATTTTCCCTGAAAGCGCCTGTTTTCTGAAAAATTGAATCAACAAGCGTTGTTTTTCCATGATCAACGTGCGCGATAATGGCTATATTTCTGATATTCTTTGTCAAACTCATCTTTTTATCCTTGTAAATAAGTATATTTGTGCTTCGTATCGGGCGGAATATACATTTTTTCTTTGTAATTATGGCACAATCTTTGCAAAGGTTGATGCAGGTGTGCGTGCGTATGCACCATCCGTACCAATACAACCGATTTCATAGCTTTTCACTCCCTTAATCCTGACAATGAACAACATATTATACAATAATCTCCCGCTGCTTGTCCTCAATCAGCTTGTTTCACTTTTCTACCTGATCACGACATTTCTTTATGGTGCCCATTTTTTCAGGGATGCCCTGTTTGCAAAAAAATATAAACAGCCAGTCCTCGTCTTGACGGTTTTGGCCCATGTGGTCTACCTCGGACTTCTTACCTCCATTGAGGGTTACAAGATCAACTATTCGACGGTCAACCTTATGACCATGGTTGGACTCACCCTGACCATCACCTATCTTTTTATAGAGTTTACCACCAAAAGTGACAAGACCGGATTTTTTGTCATCTCTTTTGCAGCCGGAGCACAACTTATCTCTTCCATACTGACCGCCCAGATATCAAATACCGGAATAACCTTCAGCGGTATCGGCATCGGGGTACACCTGATTGCGGCCATTTTCGGTTTCAGTGCCATAGCAATTGCAGGTCTGTACAGCATACTCTACCTGCTGCTTTTCCGTCAGATAGAGCAGAACCGCTTTGAGTTGCTCTTTCAGCGCCTGCCAAACCTTGAGGTGCTTGAGAAACTTACCATGCACGCCGTGGCTTTCGGATTTCTTTTTCTTTCAATTACCCTTTTTGCCGGAGTAGTTGAACAGAAGGCTTCAGGAGAGGCAATCAAACTCCTTGAACCAAAACTTGTCACACTGTTAGTCATCTGGCTGCTCTATGGCACAGGAATATTTATCAAGCCGATCATCGGCTGGGATATCAAGCACATGGCCTATCTGTTTATTTTTCTCTTTGTCTTCGTCACTATTCTGATTGTGTTGATGACCTTTTTTTCACCAACATTCCATGGACTAACCTTTTAAATCGCCAGTTCTTTGAAAATACAGGCATTTTGAATATATTTAGAGATAGGTGGATTGTTCCGGACACACCATTTTCAGTTGATTGAAACGTCATAAGCTCACTTAAACAACCCTGCCATGAACATCATTTCAGTTGGTGTCAATCACAAGACAGCACCTATTGAAATCCGCGAAAGAATCTCCCTTTCAGAAGTTCAAAACAAGGAGTTCATTACCGGTCTAATTTCCAGCGGACTTGCCCACGAAGCCATGGTTATCTCTACCTGTAACCGAACGGAGTTGTATGTTGTGCCTGCAATGCATGAGGTGACAGGAGAGTATCTCAAGGAGTATTTGATCGCCTTCAAGGATGCACGCAAAGAAGTTCGGCCTGAACACTTTTTCAGTCGTTTTTATTGCGGCACGGCACGACATATTTTTGAGGTCGCAAGTGCTATTGATTCGCTGGTACTTGGTGAGGGCCAGATTCTCGGGCAGGTCAAAAACGCCTACCGGATTGCTGCTGAAACCCAGTCCGCAGGTATCCTCCTTACCCGTCTCTGCCATACGGCATTCAGTGTTGCCAAAAGGGTCAAGACCAAGACAAAAATAATGGAGGGTGCCGTTTCGGTCAGCTATGCCGCTGTCGAACTTGCCCAGAAGATTTTCTCCAACCTTTCCATGAAGAAGGTGTTGCTTGTCGGAGCAGGTGAAACCGGCGAACTGGCTGCGAAACACATGTTTCAGAAAAATGCACGCAACATCGTTATTACAAACAGAACACTCTCCAAAGCGGAAGTACTGGCAGAAGAACTCGGTACCAACAAAGTTCTGCCCTACGAATCGTTCAAAGAGCATTTGCACGAGTTTGATATCATTATAACGGCAATCAGCACCAAGGAGTATCTCCTCAGTGAAGCTGACATGCACCAGAGCATGATCAAGCGAAGGCTGAAACCAGTCATTATTCTTGATCTTGGACTGCCGAGAAACGTTGATCCTGACGTTGGCAAGCTTCAGAACATGTTCCTCAAGGATATTGATGCCCTCAAGCATATCATCGACAAAAACCTTGAAAAACGGAGCCGTGAACTTCCAAAAGTCAATGCCATAATTGAAGAGGAGCTTATCGGTTTCGGGCAATGGATAAATACGCTGAAAGTCCGGCCCACCATTGTGGATCTTCAATCAAAGTTTATTGAGATCAAGGAAAAGGAGCTTGAACGGTACCGTTACAAGGTCAGCGAAGAGGAACTCCAGCGAATGGAGCACCTTACTGACCGGATTCTAAAAAAAATACTGCACCACCCCATTAAAATGCTCAAAGCTCCGATTGACACAACAGACTCGATGCCCAGCAGAGTCGATCTTGTGCGTAACGTTTTCGATCTTGAAGAACCAAATCAGTCACACTAAATAAAAATCCGTAATCGCTTTGAAAAAACAGCTTATCATCGGTACCAGATCCAGCCCGCTCGCTTTGTGGCAGGCAGAATTTACCAAGGCGGAACTCTCCAGGCATTTTCCTGAACTCGATATCACACTCAAACTGGTTAAAACAACCGGTGATGTCCTTCTCGACTCTCCCCTTTCGAAAATCGGAGATATGGGGCTTTTTACCAAGGACATTGAGAAACATCTGATTACCAAAGAGATTGATTTGGCGGTTCACAGTCTGAAAGACGTTCCGACAAGCACCCCTGATGGGCTTCTTATCACCTCCTTCACCGAGCGTGAGGATACGAGGGATGTCATTATTTCAAAAAACGGCATCAAGCTGAAAGATCTGCCTCATAACGCCAAAATGGCAACAAGCAGCCTTCGCCGCATGTCGCAGTTGTTGAGCTTGCGCCCTGATTTGCAGATACAGGATATCAGAGGTAATCTCAATACCCGTTTCCAGAAGTTTGACGATGGCGACTTTGATGCCATGATGCTTGCCTACGCAGGTGTCTTCCGCCTCAATTTCAGTGACCGTATTTCCGAAATACTTCCTCACGAAGTGATGCTTCCTGCTGTCGGTCAAGGTGCTCTCGGTATTGAGACCCGTGTTGACGACGAGCAGACAAGAGAGATTGTCAGAATCCTCAATCACTCCACAACGGAATATTGCTGCCGCGCTGAACGCGCACTGCTTCGCCATCTTCAGGGTGGTTGCCAGATTCCGATTGGAGCTTATGCTTCATTCAAAAATGGCACACTGAAGCTGCTTGCCTATGTCGGCTCGGTCGATGGCAAGATTGGATTGCATAACGAAATCACGAAAACTGGACTGACTTCACCCGAACAGGCTGAGGAAGCTGGTATTGCACTTGCTGAAGAGCTGCTGAAGCAGGGTGCCGACGCAATTCTGTCACAAATCCGCAAAACCCGCTGATGAAAACTGTCCTTGTCACACGTCCGAAAGATCAGGCAGCATCATTTGTTCAAAAACTGGAAGAGTACGGCCTGATCTCGATTGTTTTCCCGACAATCGAGATCAGGCCGGTTACCGGCTGGAAGGTTCCCGACCTCAGCCTCTTTGACGGCCTCTTTTTCACCAGCTTCAATAGTGTCACTTTTTTTTTGGAGCAGTTGCTCCGCGACTCTCCGGAAGAGCTGAAAAACCTTCAGCAGCTCAAGGTCTGGGCTGTCGGCAAAACAACTGCACAGGAGTTGGCATTGCATGGCATCAAGACTGAGCCAATACCGAAAATTGCCGATGCTGTCACGCTCATGGAGGAGATCGACAGCAACACCATCGCCGGTCATACATTTCTTTTTCTCAGAGGGAGCCTTTCACTTGGAACCATTCCCGAGGTGATCAAAAAACGGGGTGGCCGTTGCATTGAGCTTACTGTGTATGAAAACTTGCCTCCTTCGCTTGAAGAGAGTGCAAAAATAAAGTCGCTGCTGGAGCAAGGCGAACTCTCCTGCCTCTCATTTACAAGCCCCTCAACCGCCATCAATTTTTTTGAGGCGATGGCGTCAACCACCATTCCTTCCGGAGTGAAGATTGCTGCCATCGGGACCACAACAGCCAAAGCTCTGAAGACACTTGGAGTCAGGGTTGACATTATCCCTGAATCATTTGATGGCCCCAGCTTCGCAAAAGCAATAGCCAAGGCAATGGACAACTGACAACAGTAGTCAATTATCCATTGTCAATTGCTTCAAGCAGTGCTGTACCGATAGCCCTGTTGGTGCTTACAAGCCCTTCGCCAGATATCGTTGTCTTTCCCCGGTAATCAAAACAACAACCACCAGCCTCAGTGACGATAGGAATCAGTGCGGCACAATCCCATGGGCTCATGATTTTATCGACCGACACTTCCGCGCGACCTGAGGCAACAAGCATGTGACCATAGCAGTCGCCCCATCCTCGCACAAGCCCTGCGTCATGGCGAAGCTGATCGACAGGATGGTGAGATATCGAATCAAGCAAATACTCCCTTTCCGTAAAGAGAACCGTTGCATCCTTGACATCGCTGATGGAGGATACGGTGATCGATGAGCCGTTCAGAAATGCTCCGTCTCCCCGTTCGGCATAATATAGTTCGCGAAGCGCAGGAAAATGAACGACACCAAGCTGCATGGATCCATCAATCTGAAGGGCAATCATAACACCGTATAGTGGAACGCCATGAATAAAGGCTTTGGTGCCATCAATGGGATCAATAATCCAGCGACGGTTATTGCCGGATGGGCGCTCTTCAAATTCCTCACCAAGCACACCATCCTCCGGATAGCGGGAGGTGATTGCCGCCCTTATAAGCTCTTCGGCTTTCCGATCGGCCTCGGTAACCGGGGTTGCATCCCTTTTGGTGAAAACCTGCAACGATTTGCTTGAAAAATAGTTAAGGGTCAACTGACCAGCCTGTTCGGCCAGTTCAATGGCAAACTGAATATCTGAAGTCATCGTTTTATCTTTTCTTTTAATATCTTGTTCTACGTTAATAAGAGCGAGTTCACAAAAGCTGCGTATGCTGCACTCCAGCTTAATACCGGAGAAACACCTGAAAAGAAACTTTCGCCCGGCAAGTTAGTTAATCAATATCGTAAAACACAATGAAACGCTTGATTGCCGAACGCGAAAAAGCCCGCCTTGGAGGCGGAGAAAAACGCATAGATTCACAGCATAAAAAGGGCAAGTTTACGGCTCGCGAACGCCTCAATCTGCTGCTTGACGAAGGCAGTTTTGAAGAGTATGACATGTTTGTCTCGCATCGGACAATTGATTTTGGCCTTGACAAGCAAAACTATCTTTCAGATGGAGTCATCACCGGTCACGGTACCATTGATGGTCGTCTTGTCTATATTTTTTCTCAGGATTTTACCGTTCTTGGCGGCTCGCTTTCAGAAACCAACGCTCTGAAAATCTGCAAGGTGATGGACCAGGCAATGAAAGTCGGCGCACCCTTCATAGGCATCAACGACAGCGGCGGAGCAAGAATCCAGGAAGGAGTAAGAAGTCTTTCCGGCTATGCAAGTATTTTCCAGAGAAACGTCATGGCGTCAGGGGTCATTCCCCAGATATCGGCAATTTTTGGTCCATGTGCAGGTGGTGCGGTCTACTCCCCTGCCCTTACTGATTTTGTCGTCATGGTCGAAAAAACCAGTCACATGTTTGTCACCGGTCCGAAAGTTGTAAAGACTGTAACCGGAGAGAGCATCACTGACGAGGATCTTGGAGGAGCTGCAGTTCATGCAACAAAATCAGGAGTTACTCATTTTGTCGGTGCGGATGAAACCGAAGGAATTCTGCTGATTAAAAAGCTGCTCAGTTACCTGCCGCAGAACAATCTGGAGGAACCACCCCTTGCCGTTTGTGACGATCCGGCCGACCGCCTTGACGACAAGCTGAACTCCATCATACCCGAAAAGCCATCCATCCCTTATGACGTCAAGGATATTATCTATTCGATTGCCGATAACGGAGAGTTCCTCGAAGTACAGCGGCAATATGCAAGAAACATTGTTATAGGCTTTGTCACCTTCAACGGCATCTCAACAGGTATTGTCGCCAATCAACCCAACTACCTTGCAGGGTGTCTTGACATCAACGCTTCGTGCAAGGCAGCAAGGTTTGTCCGATTCTGCGATGCCTTCAACATCCCCATTGTCACCCTTGTGGATGTCCCTGGCTTCCTTCCCGGCAGTGCACAGGAGTTTGACGGCATTATAACCAACGGTGCAAAACTGATTTTCGCTTATGCAGAGGCCACGGTACCAAAAATCACCATCATTCTGCGAAAAGCATACGGTGGAGCTTACATCGTCATGAGCTCCAAGCAGCTTCGCGGTGACGTCAACTATGCATGGCCAACAGCCGAAATTGCTGTCATGGGCCCGATAGGCGCCATTGAGGTGCTTTACAACAGGGATTTGAATGCCATCGAAGATGCAGACGAGCGCGCCAAATTTGTTGCTGAAAATGCGGCGGAGTACCGTGAAAAATTCTCCAATCCTTATGAAGCAGCAAAATACGGTTATATCGACGACATCATCGAACCACGAAATACCCGTTTCAGAATAATCCGCGCACTTCAAACGCTTTTGACGAAAAAAGATAACAATCCTCCTAAAAAACACTCGACCATACCATTGTAAACGGGAAAAAATATGACATCGATCATTCAATATTTTCCGGTCAATCTTTCGGCGATCCACACTCAGCATCTTGCACTGGCGATCACAGGATACTGTATCGTCTTTCTTTCTTTCTTCCTGATCGCGCTGCTCTTCACCGTGATACCAAAAATCCTCTCATGGAATGTCAGAAGAAAATTTATCAGTAAGGGAGACGAAAGCAAAAAGGCTTTGTCCGGAAACATGATTCCCGGAGAGGTCAGTGCATCCATCGGTATGGCAATCTCGCTCTACCTTGACGAGCTTCACGATCAGGAGACGGCAATTCTGACGATCAGGAAGGTCGGCAAAAGCTACTCGCCATGGAATTCAAAAATCTACAATGTTATTAATTTCAAAGGGTTTCAGGGATGAGAAAATATAAATTCACGATCGGCGGTAACCGCTACAATGTTGAGATAAAATCCCTTGAGGAGAACAGTGCCGAGATCGAAGTTAACGGCACTTCCTATCAGGTTGAGCTTGGCCAGGAGATCAAACGGCCGCAGACCCCTAAGCTGGTCCGCTATACCCCTCCGACTCCGTTAAAACCGCCTCAGCCTCTCAATACCCCTGGACTGAGCATCGTAAAGGCACCACTGCCAGGCACTATTATTGCCCTCATGGTCCAACCCGGCTCCAAAGTAAAACTCGAAGAACCCATTCTGGTACTGGAAGCCATGAAAATGGAAAACAATATTTTTGCAGAAAAAGCTGGAACCGTCAAGACGGTCAAGGTAGCGGTAGGTGACACCGTCATGCAAGGAGATATCCTGATAGAAATTGAATAACATTATTATGGACGAACTTGTAAAGCTTTTCGGGTATTCCGGTTTTGCCAATGTAACACCGGGGCACCTGTTGATGATTTTTGTCGGAATGGTTTTTATTTATCTGGCCATTCGCTACGAATATCAACCCATTCTTCTGGTTCCGATCGGGTTCGGCATCCTGATCGGTAATATCCCGTTTATAGAGCATGGCGGTATGGCACTCGGGATCTATCAGGATGGCAGCGTCATGAACTACCTCTACCAGGGAGTGCTGAAAGGCATATTTCCTCCCCTGATTTTTCTCGGAATCGGAGCCATGACCGATTTTTCACCGCTGATTTCAAATCCGAAGCTTATCCTGCTCGGTGGGGCGGCGCAACTCGGTATATTTATGACCTATCTCGGCGCTATCTCCCTCGGCTTTACCAATCCCGAATCCGCCTCAATCGGCATCATTGGCGGTGCTGATGGCCCGACGGCAATTTTTCTCTCCTCCCGACTCGCTCCGCATCTCGTCGGTTCCATCGCCATTGCTGCCTACACCTACATGGCGCTTGTTCCGCTTATTCAGCCGCCAATCATGCGCCTTTTGACAACACAAAAAGAGCGCAGAATCAAAATGAAACCACCTCGTTCGGTTACCAAAATCGAAAAAGTGATGTTCCCCGTTTTCGGCCTGCTCCTTACCGGATTTATTGCTCCCGGTTCCCTGCCACTTCTTGGTATGCTTTTTCTTGGTAATCTCCTCAAGGAATCAATGGTCACAAAACGGCTTGCCGATACGGCCAAAAATGCCATGATCGACATGGTCACCATCATTCTTGGCGTTACCATCGGTGCGTCAACACAAGCGACAACATTTCTTACTCACAGTTCTGCGCTTATTTTCATCCTTGGAGCAACGGCATTTATGTTCTCAACGGCCGGAGGAATCCTGTTTGCCAAGTTCATGAATTTTTTTCTTTCCGAAGAGAACAAAATCAATCCGCTGATCGGTGCCGCAGGTGTTGCTGCTGTGCCTGAAAGCGCCCGCGTTGTACAACTTGAGGGACTGAAAGCTGACCCCGACAATCATCTGCTCATGCATGCCATGGCTCCGAATGTGGCCGGTATAATCGGTTCAGCCGTCGCGGCAGGCATCATGATGAGCTTTCTTCTGTAACCTTTTCTGCTCGGCACTGCAGAAACGATATATTGGCTCAGTGAAAAGCTTCAAGATGTTCATGGATTTTCGTATTTTCAGCTTTTTTAAAACCATAATTTCTCATCCGCCATGAGTCAGCTTAATTTGCTTAACATTACCCAACGACCCAGAAGACTCCGCAAAAGTGCCGCAATCAGAAATCTTGTACAGGAAAAAAACCTGACCATCAATGATCTTGTCTACCCGCTCTTTGTCTGTCCAGGAACGAACGTCGTTGAAGAGGTCTCTTCGATGCCAGGAAGCTTCCGCTACTCGATTGACAATGCCGTAAGAGAGTGCCAGGAGCTCTGGGATCTTGGAATCCAGTCGATCGACCTCTTTGGTATTCCTGAAGTTAAAACCGAAGATGGCAGCGAAGCCTACAATGAGTATGGTATCATCCAGGAGGCCATCCGCGCCATCAAGGCAAAGGTACCCGATCTCTGCATCATGACTGACGTCGCACTCGACCCCTTCACCCCCTTTGGCCATGACGGTCTGGTCAGGGATGGCATTATTCTCAATGACGAAACCGTTGAAGTGCTCTGTAAAATGGCAATCTCCCATGCCAACGCCGGAGCTGATTTTGTCTCTCCAAGCGACATGATGGATGGCCGTATCGGCGCCATCCGTGAGGCACTTGACGATACCGATTTTTCCGATGTTGGTATTCTTTCCTACGCTGCCAAATATGCATCGAGCTTTTATGGCCCGTTCCGTGATGCCCTCCACTCGGCACCGCAGTTCGGCGACAAGACCACCTACCAGATGAATCCCGGCAACACCGACGAGGCGATGAAAGAGATCGAGCTCGACATTATGGAAGGTGCTGATATTGTCATGGTCAAGCCCGGTCTTGCCTATCTTGACATTGTCTACCGCACTAAAGAGCGTTTTGATACTCCGGTAGCCATCTACCATGTCTCCGGCGAATACTCAATGGTCAAGGCGGCTGCCGCGCGTGGATGGATCGACGAAAAAAGAGTCATGATGGAATCGCTGCTCTGCATGAAACGGGCCGGTGCCGATCTTATCTTTACCTACTATGCAAAAGAGGCTGCGAAAATACTTCGCTGATCCTCTCTCTGAAAAGAGTACTCCATTTTCTAAAAGCCCGGCTGCACCGTTCAGAACGCAGTCGGGCATTTACTGTTAAATAAAATGATACGATATTTTACTGCCGGAGAGTCGCACGGGCCGGCGCTTTCGGCCATCGTGGAAGGGATGCCAGCCGGAGTTCCCATCACACTTGAGGAGATAAACCGCCAGTTGACCCGCCGTCAGCAGGGGCATGGACGGGGCGGACGCATGAAAATTGAGAGCGACCAGGCAGAGGTGCTCTCCGGCATCCGGTTCGGCAAAACCATCGGTTCCCCAATTTCGCTACTGATCAAAAACCGCGACTGGGAAAACTGGACAACCAGCATGGCCCAGTTTGAGAAACCCGATCAAGAGTGTGCAAAAATAACCATTCCAAGACCGGGCCATGCTGATCTTGCAGGACGGATTAAATATGATTTTGACGATATCCGCCCGGTCATTGAACGATCATCAGCACGGGAAACTGCCGCAAGAGTGGCCGCAGGGACAGTTGCTCGGGTGTTTCTCAAGGCGCTCGGCATTGAAATCGGCAGCTACATATCAGCCATTGGATCGGCAGCAGAACCCTCCCCTGATGAGAAACTTGCAGCACTCCTTCACGAAGGGGCTGAAGCCGTCGCACTCCAGGCCGATCTTTCGCCAGTTCGCATGCTTGGAAAAGCGACTGAAGCACAAGCTCTTTCGGCCATAGATGCAGCCAGTGAAAAGGGAGACACCCTTGGAGGAATCATCGAAATCTTTATCACCGGTGTACCTCCCGGCTTCGGCAGCTATGTTCAGCACGACCGGCGTCTCGATGCGGCGCTTGCAGCAGCAATCATCTCAATCCAGGCCATCAAGGGAGTTGAAATCGGTACCGCTTTCGAAAATGCAGGAAAGCCAGGTTCTCAGGTACACGACGAATTTCACCTCTCCGCGGAAGATGGGGTGAGCAGAAAAACCAACCGCGCCGGCGGCCTCGAAGGGAGCATGTCGAGCGGGCAGACCATCCACTTGCGGGCAGCCATGAAGCCAATCTCTTCGCTGCTCACCCCCCTGCGCTCCTTTGATGTTGAAACCCTGCGGCCAACTCCGTCACGATTTGAGCGGAGCGACACCTGCGCAGTACCCGCTGCCGGTGTAGTAGCCGAGGCTGTTCTGGCCCCGGTCATTGCAAATGCACTGCTTGAAAAACTCGGCGGTGATCACTTGAATGAAATCCGCCAGCGCCTTGACCTTTACCGGGAGTATATCCGCAACACCTTTCAATCCTGACCCTCTGACCTTTTGACACACCCTCTTTGCAGGTAAGCGACCAGTCTTTGGTTTCTCCTCCAAAGAGGGGTGTGTCAAACCGGTTTTACCTGTAATCCACACTGGAACAACAACAAACGCATAAAATCCTTGAAAGTTGATGCGGAAAGAGAGCTCCGTTTTACTGCTGACATTAAAAAAATCCCAAATAATTCCCATCTTTTTTTGTATTTTAGTTGTATTAAATTAATTTTTGTGTCGCAATCAGGATGTAATATCAGCCATACTATTACACTAACGCACAGGAAACCTCATGAACTCCGCCTGTTGCCATATCGGGAGCAATGCCAGGTATAACTGGATTGAGACTGCTGTTGTGACACTCTCGTTGTTGACGGGTTATCACGCTTTTGCCCTGCCCATAGAGGGCTTTGTAAATGCAGGGCAGGCGACAATCAGCACGCCATCGACCAGAGCAATGAGGATTGAGCAGAAAAGCAATAGTGCTATCATCAACTGGAGCTCCTTTGGAATTGACCGTGGAGAAGCGGTCAACGTTACCCAGCCCGACACCCGCGCCATCCTGCTCAACCGGGTTACAGGAAACGATACTTCTGAAATATTCGGGACACTTACAGCAAACGGACGAATCTTTCTGGTGAACCCAAATGGCATTCTTTTTGCTACCGGGGCCAGCATCAATGTTGGAGGGCTGGTGGCCTCCACTCTTGCAATAAGCGACAACGACTTTCTCTCCGGAAAATACAGCTTTTACCAAAATGGCCCGACAGCTTCAGTGGTTAATAAGGGGCTGCTGAATGGCGGATTTATCGGGTTGATTGGAGAGAGTACCATCAAAAACAGTGGAACCCTTGTCACCACCAAAGGCACAACCGGAATGGCCGCTGGCGAGAAAATTACTATCAACATTGACCCCGGCGGACTGGTGGCGATCAAAGTTGACAAAAGCGCCTATAAAGTCCAGATTGAGAACAATGGGGTGATTGAAGCCGATGGTGGAACAGTGGTAATCACCGCCCCGGCAGCCAGTGAGCTGCTTGCTTCAGTGGTTAATAACAGTGGCACCGTGCGTGCTGCCAGCATGACAGAACGCGATGGCAGCATCTTGATAGAAGGAGGCACCATCATCAACACCGGTTCGTTCACCGCTTCCGGCATCAAGACAAGAGGAAACAATCTTGTCGATGCCGGCAGATGGAGTGCTGAGAGCAGCACAAGAGGCGGCATCATACAAATCGAGGCGGCAGGCAGCGTTGAGCAGACTGCTGAAAGCAAGATGTCGGCCGATGGTGATAATGGCGGCCAGATTCACATCAATGCCGGAGAGAATATCTACCTCTCCGGTATACTCAGTGCAAACGGCCGTGCCGGAGAGGGCGGCCAGATCAGCCTCACGGCACCCCAAACACTCATCGCCGGGGCCCGAATAGAATCTGATGGCCAAAGTGGAGGAGGCGACATCTTTATCGGTGGTGGCTGGCAGGGCAAGGATGGCTCAATGGCTAATGCAGCAACCAACACGGTGACAAAATCAAGCATACTGACAGCTAACGCGCTTGAGAGCGGCAACGGCGGTACTGTGGCACTCTGGTCAGAACTTTCCACCACTTTTGCCGGTGCAATAGAGGCCAGGGGAGGCAGCAACAGTGGCAACGGAGGAGAAGTCGAGATATCCAGTCATGAAAAACTCACCCTCTCCGGTCAGGTCTTGACGGGCGCACCTCATGGTGAAAATGGCTTCCTGCTGCTTGATCCGCAAAACATCACCATTGATACCAATACATTTATCCCACTCTTCTCCATTATTCCCCTGCCTGACACAAATCCCTCGACAGGCGACGAGCATGGCTCTGGCACCATCCTTGAACTGGGCAACGGCAATATTCTTGTTGCCAGCCCCCTCGACGACTTCGTCGCAACTGATGCTGGTGCGCTCAGACTCTACAAGCCGGATGGCACCTTACTCTCATTGCTTTGCGGTTCTAACGCCAATGACCTTGTAGGAGAAACGCTGACCCCCCTCGGCAGCAACAACAATGCTGTCACCTTAACACATCAATGGTCGAATGCGGGTAAGGCTGATGCCGGTGCGGCCACATGGATCGATGGAACCACAGGTCTCAGCGGGATAGTCTCCGAAACCAACAGCTTGGTAGGCTCTTCAGCCAATGATGGTGCCTCATCGAGTGTAATTGCACTGACTAACAATAATTACGTAATCAGCAATCCAGGATGGGACAACGGGGCCGCCACCGATGCCGGCGCAGTTACCTGGGGAAATGGACTCGGCGGCACGGTCGGGGTAATCAATGCAACGAATAGTCTCACCGGTTCCAGCAAAAACGATAAGGCTGGAACTGTAACTGCCTTGAGTAATGGAAATTACGTCGTATCCACCTTACTATGGGACAAGGGAACCATCGCCAATGCCGGAGCGGTTACCTGGGGAGATGGTTTTGCTGGCACCAAAGGAGTAATAAGCGCTGCAAACAGCCTGGTTGGCACCAAAACAGGTGATCAGGTTGGGAGCGTAACAGCTCTTACGAACGGGAATTACGTGATTAGCGCACCGAACTGGGACAGTGGCTCAATCACCAATGCGGGTATGGTGACCCTTGTGAACGGAGCCTCCGGTGCCTTCGGAACAATCAGCGCGGCGAAGAGCCTGGTCGGTTCAAAAAAAGAGGACAAGATTGGAGGAGAGGTAACAGCATTGAGCAACGGAAACTACGTCGTTACTTCCGCTAACTGGGACAATGGGGCAATCACGGATGCAGGTGCTGTAACATGGGGAGATGGTGTGAACGGCACAGTTGGAACGATAAGCGCAGCAAATAGTCTGGTTGGTTCTGCAACCGGTGACCTTACGTCATCTCATGTCACAGCACTGACCAATGGCCACTTTGTAGTTAATTCTCCCGGATGGGACAATGGTTCAGTCACCGACGCGGGAGCGGTGACCTGGGGAATTGGAGTCGGCGGTACCGTTGGAAAAATCAGCGTGTCCAACAGTCTGGTTGGTTCAACGACAAAGGATGCCCTTGGTTCAACAGTCACAGCGCTGACTAACGGGTGTTACGTTATTGCTTCGCCAAATTGGGACAATGGATTGGCCATCGACGTCGGAGCTGTAACCTGGGGGAATGGGCTTGGCGGCACTGTCGGGACGATAAGCACGGCCAACAGTCTGACCGGTTCGACAATAAATGATGGCGCACGCTTTAACATAACACCCCTCACGAATGGTAATTTTGTGGTAAATTCTCCCGGATGGGACAATGGTTCAGTCACCGACGCGGGAGCGGTAACCTGGTGCAGTGGAGTTGGCGTTACCGCAGGGGAAATCAGCGCCGCCAACAGTCTGGTGGGATCAACCAATAATGACTATGCAGGATCGGATGCTTCGGGATTGAACAAGGTAACTGCTTTGATGAATGGGAATTACGTCACATCTTCAACGGAATGGGACAAGGGGACGACCACCAATGCCGGTGCTGTAACTTGGGGTAATGGTCAGGGCGGTACTGTCGGAGCAATAAGCTCTTCCAACAGTCTGGTGGGATCAAAAACTGGCGATCATGTTGGAACAGTGACGGCCCTGCCAGACGGCCGCTACGTCGTCTCTTCGCCCCTATGGAACAATGGCTCCATCACCAATGCTGGTGCAATAACCTGGCTTAGTGGACTCGGCAGCACGGAAGGGGAGATCAGTTCTTCAAACAGTCTGCTGGGCTCCAATAAAGAGGATCAACTGGGCATTGGCGGCATTACACCGCTTACTGCAGGCAGCATGGCCGGAAGTTTCGTTGTCAGTTCTTGTAACTGGTCAAACAAAACCGGCAAAGTGGATATTCTTTCACCAATCACCGAGCGTGATCCTTTGCAGCAGGAGTACTCCTTTAAGCCTGATAAGGACAACAACTTCACTCCTGGCCAGATAACCGCACTGATCAATGCAGGGGATCGTGTCATCCTGAAAGCCAATAACGATATCATCATCAATTCAGCTATTCTTGCCAATAACCCACTGGGCAGTGGGGGCAATCTTGAACTGAATGCCGGGAAAAGCATTCTGATCAATGCAAATATCACAACCGACAACGGCAACCTGACCATGGTATCCAACGACAGGCAGGCAAATGGAGTCGTTGACACCGCGCGTTCGACAGGCAAGGCGGAAATCACCATGGCCCCAGGCACAACCATCGACGCAGGATCGGGAGAGGTGACCATCGAACTGCGCGACGGATCAGGCAACAGCAACAGGGAGAGCGGTGAGGTCACCTTGCGCACCATCACTGCTCGCACCATCAGCGCTGTGAACTCAGGGGCAAATGCCGGTTCCGGCATTAACCTTGCGTCAGGATCTCTCACAGCGAGCGCTTCCAGTGGCAGCAGCATTATTCTTGCTGGTCAGGATTTCATCCACAGTGCCGATGCGATACTCTCCACCGCCGGAACAGCTCGATGGTTACTCTATTCAGCCAATCCCGACGCAATCATCAAAGGCGAATTGACAGTCGACTTTCGTCACTACGGAGCAAGCTATAGCAACTACCCTCCTCTCAATGTTCGTGAATCCGGCGATGGCTTTATCTCCATAGGTATTCCACGCATGAACGATCCAACAGTCAACTGGCTCGCTGATGCACTGCAGAGTGGGCGAAACGTGCTGACCGGCGAAACTATTGTATACAGCTTTAATCGGGCAATCAGCGCCATCAGCAAAAGCAATACCATATCAGCTTATACTGCCATAAAAAAATCAGAGAAGAGTGGTTTTATTGCCGTCAACACGATAGAGGTACCCGAAGATGCTGATGCCGTCTTTATTTTCCCTCTCCCTGTCAATTTGTTCCGCCACAGCAATCCTGACGCGGTTATTTCCCTTGAAGTGAAGTCGGTCAATGGTTCATCAATACCCTCCTGGATGACATTTGATCCAGATCGAAAGGTCATAATCGGAAAAGCACCAAAAGAGGCAAAAGGTATCTACAGAGTAGAACTGATCGCCAAAGACCAGTTTGGTGACCAGACACGTTCGATTCTGGTGATAAAAATCGGATAATAACCTCAAAAAAATGTTCCCGGTTGTCATACCTGTATACACTCACTTGTACATAAATTTTATAGAGTTCACCATGACGGCATCACTGAAAATTCTTCTCTTCGCATCAGTTGTTACAGTTAGCAGCGCTTTTGCTGCCGATGTTCCCGATGCTGGCCGTTTTCTCAGGGAGAGTACTCTCCCGCCATCCCTTGAGCCACAAAAAGAGGCTCCGACGTTTCAACCTCCAGTCACACAAAAAAAACAGACTGGCGGCATGACACTGATCAAGGTAACTGGTTTTACGTTTGTGGGCAACACACTCTTTTCCAGAGACGAGCTGTCTGCGCTTATGTCGGACTGCATCGGTAAAGAAATGACGTTTAGCGGGCTGAATGATGCCACCGCAACAATCACCAATGCTTACCGGAAAAAAGGGTATTTCCTTGCTTCACTGTATTTCCCCCCGCAAACGGTAAAACCAGGCGAGCCACTTGTCATTGAGGTCGTTGAAGGTCTCCTGGAAAAAATAGTTGTGGACACAAAACCAGTTGAAACAAGAATACGGAAGTCTCTTTTGGAAAGCCGTGCCAACGAGGTACCCTGCGAGCAACCTCTTGAAGAGAATTCTCTTACCTCCATGGTAATGAGAGTCAATGAACTCCCCAATATTTCTTCCCGCATTCTGCTTGAACCAGGTTCCAGACCCGGCACAACACAGGCAACCCTTGAAGTCACCGAAGGTCGCCCCTACAGCTTTTCACTCGACCTCGACAACTTCGGGAACCATGCAACCGGAGAGAATCACGCTGGCGGCACCATGGAACTCTACTCACCCCTTCATCTTGGAGATCAGTTCACCCTGCGCATGCAAGCATCGACAACCGGAGATCTGCGGAATATACAAGCAGGCTATGCAATACCGGTAACACGCTCTGGAACCAGGATCGGAGTGAACTATAGCTATGTGAGCTACCAGTTGGGAGGGCTATTTGAACCATTGAACGCTGACGGTAATGGCCACAACCTGAATCTTGGCGTGACCCAACCGCTCTTACGCCAGAGAAACCTGATCGTGAATGCAACCGTTGCCGCAGAAGGCAGCATGTTTGACGACAGGATGGAGAGCATACCACTCAGAAACAGCCGTCAAAGCCTCTCCTGGCAGGCTGGCCTTACCGTAGTCCAAAGGGACGACGTTCTGAACGGCGGTTCAACCTCACTCTCGCTTGGTTTTGTCGGAGGACGCCTCGATATTAACGATTCCGAAGCGCTATCAATGGACCAGGCACCAGTTGGGCTGCACACCAACGGTGGTTATTCAAAAATTACCATGGCTCTTGGGCGCAGCCAGAGCATCTCTCATGGGTTCTCTCTCTATGCAGGAGCCTATGGCCAGTGGGCCAACAAAAACCTGACCAGCTCGGAACAGCTCTCCCTCGGTGGACCGAGTGCGGTACGTGCATGGCAAAGAGGTGAATCATACGCCGACAAAGGTGTTGTCGCAACAACCGAGCTGCGCTACCTGCTTGGCTCTCTCGGAGAACTACCCGGCTCACTGCAACTCAGCGCTTTTGTTGACCACGGCTACGCCCGTCTTCATGCCAACCCAACCAATGATAACGAGACGAACACCCGCAACCTTACCGGTGCAGGGTTTGGCATTAAATGGTTCAATGTCAGCAACTACAGTCTGCAGGCAACATGCGCATGGAAAATTGCCGGTGAGAGCAACCCCACCGACACCCCCATGATTTTTGTCCAGGCGGCAAAACGGTTTTGAACCATAATCAGCAAAAAGTATCCGGAATGCCTATAAAAAAGGAAAACCCTGAAAACGCCGTAAAAGAGAAAAAAATTGCGTGATCCATCTGTTTTTTTTATAACTTGAAAAGGCTTTTTTCAGCACTTATCACGAAGCCCTTCGCCGTGTTTACGGCCTTTGTGGCACTTGAGCGTCGAATAGTGTTTTTATCTCTCTCTTCATATATGTTCTAATACACTGCACTGAGTTTTTTTTCATACACCCTCGCTGTCAGAATGGAGCATTACCGTTTCGGGGGGGGTTACGTCCCCCGTTTTCCCAACACCAACCATGGAGGTAATCATGAAACAACTGAAAACGCTGCTTTTTCTTGTCATCTTCTCGCTCCCTTCTCTTGCTTTCGCTGATCTTACCGGCAAGTGGAGTAGTAATGACGGAGGAAGCTATTACATAAGGCAGCTCGGAAAAGAGGTTTTCTGGTTTGGAGAGCGCTCTCCAACTGGTCCGGCATGGTCTAATGTCGCATCAGGCCACATTGATGGGAACCAGATTATTCTACGCTGGGCGGATGTTCCAAAAGGCTCAATAATGCAGGAGGGAATCCTGATCCTTCGGCTTGATACCCCGAATAAAGCAACCGCCACCTATAAAACCGGCGGCTTCGGCGGTTCAATCTGGACTCGGCCATAACAAACTTTCAGGCGAAACAACCTGAAAAACCGGGCCATAAAATCGGAAAGATTTTGGCACAACATCAAATTCTGATGATGATCCTGCACTCTCTTCCCCGGTTATTTCCATCATTCAAACACAAAGCCCCGAGCAACTCTGCCGGGGCTTTGTGTTTGAATGAACTTACCTTGTCCCCGGATGCTCCCTGTCACCGCCATCCCTCCCCTCTTCATGATGAGGAGAATGCTTGTCACGGCCGGAGTTGTCATGCAAATAAGAGGCGCAACCGGCAAACAAAAAAACAAGAGCGGCAAAAAGTATCTTTTTCATCAGTTCCATTAATTTTAGAATTAAAAAAAACCATTACAACAATCAAGCACTGTACAACCTTTCCCACAGAAATCTCCATGATTTACGATATGAAGGCCTGAAAACAGCGCAACGGCAAAAGACAAATCAATTAAAGCTTTATAGTTATACCACTTTTTGGATGTTGATGATGTCGGCGATACTCAATGTCACGCTGACGCCGTCTTTCATCGCGATATCGACGAGATTGAACATATCGGTAATTATGATGATGATGTGCCCTTCCAACCCCGACATTAGCCCGTGCTCCAATCTGAACCTTGACAACAGCCTGAGCATCAAGATGGGGAACACCGAGAAGCATACCGGCAACTCCTAAAACCAACCAGATCTTCTTTTTCATCGTTATTATCCTGTTAAATTTGTTACCAAAGATTGAGCGCTTCGACCAACCGATATAAACCGACAGCAAACCAAACCGCCTTTGAAAAAAAAACTTTAATAACTTTCAGATCATCCAATTATAAATACGTTATTAACACACAAAAACAAAATGAATAATAAACCTGGTTCTGCTCCATTTTTTCTCTCCTTTTGCAAGTCAAGGTAGCCTCCTTTCGCCCCAATCCAATTCTTATATTGTGCACGAAAAGGGAGTACAACAAAAAGCTCCCGCAGAAGATCACGAAACTAATTGCGGAATATTTGCTATTTTAACCATAGTGTTATACGTTTAGCTCTTATGTTTTACTTTTTGTCTTGCATTGAAGTGTGCCTGTTTTTGATCCTTCCGAAATAATAATCTTGATTTTTTTGGTATTCGCACAAATCCATGCGTTTAAGTCATTACTTCCGAATAATCTGAACGATGACGTTTCGCTGAAGTCAGCAGATTTTCTAAAAATCCAATTTTACTGACCATGCAAATAAAGAACGATACTCTCTCGGTGTTTGTTACCGGCGACGTGACAATTGACTGGAATATCGCACATATATCGAGTGAATCAAACGAGTTAACTGACTGGACTGGTGGAGACAGTTGCCGAATGAGCTGGCAGCATGGCAGTGCAGCACTCCTGTGCCGAATGAGTTGGCAACATGGCTGCGCCGCTCTCCTTGCCGACCTCGTTTCCTCAATGGCAAATCAACTCAAAAGCGAACTGCCCTTTGCTGTTGAAGTGACAACGACCAACACAACCTCGGCAAAAACGATTGATCCATACGACCCTAGTGTCACGTCATGCATCAATTGACGGATAAAGATGCAACAGTTTGATTCTCGCCTTTTCTGCTGTAAAACGCCACTTGATCGTCGATTTTTTGTTGTTCCGTGCCTGCTCCCATGCTGCAACTTGCGACCGGACTTCT
>CAIMHT010000018.1 GCA_903840935.1 uncultured Chlorobiaceae bacterium | reverse complement strand
ACATTAAAAATAAAAAAGATATAGATGCTATTACCTCAATGTTAGGAAAGGAGGGGACAGTTCCATCAGAATTAGGATTAGCACCCTATTAACAATAATAAGTCACTGACAAAATACAACTTATGAATATATCTCTTTTGGCAGTTCTGGAAATGAGGAGCAAAAATCAATATTATCGAATTATATAGGTTTAAAAGCAGATGATGACAAAGATATTTAAACCTTAAACTGCTTTTAATATTCCATTTCAGAAGTGAGAGTAGTATAGCTGTTTCAGCTATTTCACTGTGATATCCAGTAAAAAGGAAGTAACATATTTTTGAACAGTCTTAGGCTCAAGAATTGTCGATAGAACCATAGCCATCGTAACCCTCGACACATCAAAAAAGGTGTCGATAGCCGTTCTTCAAATAGAACTAAAGAGATTTATTATGCTATCACTTTTCAAAAAACTCTTTGCTGGCAAACCAGCCTCAATGCCTACGGAAAGACTTCCCTCCGTAAACCATGACCCAAAACCAATACCCGGATCAACAACACCAAAGGCGCAGGCTTCGAACACTCGCACTCAACCATCTCAGGAAGTCAGCTCGATGGAGCAATTACTTCAGGTGTCTGCATCGAAGAAGACACAAGTTTATAGTGAGATTAAATCGGATGAATATGTAATTCGAGTGAGTGATGATTACAATGGATCGGGATACATGAAGATGGAGGATGGATCCACAGTTGCGAACCCTTCCCTTGCAACTATAATGGAGGAAGATAGAGCCAAACGATCTTTGAAATTTGCTTCAAAAGTGATTCCTGACACAATAAGATGCACAGTGGTTGAACTGAACGAGGCAATAGCCGACTATCGAGCTGGTCGTCGATTATAGGGATGGAAAATCGACCAATCGTTTATTTACAGTGTAGTTGCCGTTAATTCTTTTATTTTTTTATAATAAAACTTAGATAGGCCTTTTGGAATCGGCAAGGATACAATGTTTGAACAATTTTGTCGAAATCTTTCTTGTTTTGATTGCGGGGTGAATTTGCGTAACAGTTAGCCACAAAACTCAACTTTGAGGTATTATGCACAGATTAGGGAGTCCCTTGAGCCAACGCGAGGAATGTTTGGTAATTCGATTTATGGATAGTGATGACAGGGACAAGGCATGCGTATCTCTTTGGAATGCATATCAGAATGAGCCGATACATTTTGAAAAGCGCAGAAGCAAGCGGGGAGGAGAGGTCTATTAAGCACAACGGGGCAGAGCAGGGGGAGAATTTCTGATCGTTAAAGCACCGACTTTGTGCAGTGATACTTGGCATTGCGCAGAATTCGAACAGCTAAAACAACAATTTTATTGTTTTGGTGATGATATAGATAGAGTGCAGTATTATGAGATCGAAGATATTTCAACTGAAGAACCGCTTTCGCCCCAAGAGCACGCAGAGATGATAGAACGACAACGTCAGCGGGCCGAAACTAACAAACGCGCTGAAGACGCCAAGCGAGTTGCAGAGGAAAGAAAACGCAACGTCCAATCAAATCGATAAACCAGTCGCGTTTGCATAATGTGCGGCAAGTCGTTGGGATTTTTCCAAAAGGTATCCGGAGCTAAACAACACAAAGAATGTATGACATTCACTGAATGAAATCTTGTCAATCTCAGTTTATGTCTCAATAATTTTGCTTTACGGGTGCTCACGTATTATTCAGGTTATTAACTCTAAACGGAGAGCGAATGAGCTGGTTTAACAAAATATTTGGTCACAAAAAAAACGAACCTGAAAATAAAAGACAGTTATCGCCGGTTGATCAGGAGACAGCAAAATCTCATGATTGTTTTGTTGTGCCGAAACAACAGAGTCAAGGTGAAGAACAAAATTATTCTGAAACATTAAAATCCGATCTTCTTGCTGCCGAGCAGGGAGATGCGTTGGCTCAGTATAGGCTGGGTGAGGCATATTCTAACGGAAACGGTGTTGAAGAGAATCGTTCTGAAGCTGCGAAATGGTATAGGCTTGCTGCTGAGCAGGGTAATACAGATGCACAGTATAGTCTTGGGTGTATGTACCAAAAATATTCATGGGCTGAACATTCCGATGCAGAAGCCATGAAATGGTTTTTGCGTGCTGTTGAGCTGGGAGATTTAAGAACAATAAATTATCTCGGTGTTATAAGCTCAAACGACCAGGATTATGCTGAAGCTCTAAAATGGTTTCAGCTTGGGGCCGAAAAAGGGGATGCCCAAGCTCAGTATAATCTTGCCATGACCTACGATAGGGGTGACAGCGTTTCCAAAAACATTGCCGAAGCCATTAAATGGTATCGACTTGCAGCCGAGCAGGGACATGATGACGCTCTATATCGGCTTGCTATGCTATACGAAAAAGGCGAAGGTGTAGAAAAAAACAATGCTGAAGCCATTAGATACTATCGGCTTGCCGCCGAGCACGCTTCATCAGGATTTATTAGCCATAGTGTTGGCGACAAGTACGCTATTGGAGATGGTGTTGAAAAAGACATTGCTGAGGCTGTAAAATGGTATCAACTTGCAGCATTAAAGGGATATAAAAAGGCAGAAGAAACTCTGAAAAGCATAGGCACAAATGCGTCATCTTCTGTACAATCTGCACCACAAATAGACATCTTACAAAAGAATGATGTTGATGCTAATGCCCTGCTTATTGAGGGTGCAAGCTGCGGTTCAATGGAAAAGGTCAAGTGGGCATTAGAGACTGGAGCTAAAATAAATCATGAAATAAAAGAATATCCGAAACCCGGCAGTTTTCGTGGATTAGAGAACGCTAGCTTGTTTGAAGCGATGCCTGACAATAAGAATGCTTTGGACATTGCTCTCAATAATGGATATATGGAAATTGCAAGGTTTCTTATTCAAAATGGGGCCCTACTCCCTTGTGTTTTTAGTCTCTTCGATACAGATGAAAGAGAATCGTGGAAGAACGTTCTTTTCGACGCAGCAAGAAACAACCATCTTGAAGTTGCTACTCTTGCTTTGGAACAAGGGGCAGATGTAAACTGCATAGGGCTTCACGGGACCAATCCTCTGATTTTAGCATCAATGTTTGGGCATAAGTCCATGGTGACATTTTTGCTTGGCAAGGGAGCGGACTACACACAATGGTCAACTGATCCAATGTATCCCGGAAGAAAGTTTCGCACCGCACTGATGTGGGCGCTTTCGGAAGGACATGGCGAAGTTGTTCAACTTTTGAAGACAGCAGGAGCAAAAGAATAGTTATGGTTTGAAATATCGATAGTCAAGAACTTGAAAAACAGAAACAAATCCAATAAAGTGAGCTTATCAATGAGCGTGCTTTACCTTCTTTTCACTGTGAAACAGACGATGTGCTTAATGTTAGTTTACCACGAGAAGCAAAGGCATAAACTTCAAAAAAAGAGTGCATTTTAGAAGGAGAAAACAGGGACAGAAAATTTCATACGATAAACAACCCAACTGGTTTCGTGGCGAGCAGCTATCCCTCGGCATCGGCCTTTTTCCTCTTGATAAGACACAGGCCTGATTCCACTCCGAAAGTAATCATGCCGCACGAGTCCTTGACGCGGGAAGATAAGGCCGCAATGGGGTTTTGAAGCGCTTGTAAGTCATCCGATAACCAAACTACAGAACAATATGAGCATCTGGAAGAAACTATTCGGTGCATCAAAGCAGGTGACACCTCTCTATAAACCGCAGCCGCAGTCATCCGTAGCCGTGCCGGCATCAACGCCAAAACCAGTCGAGAAAGCCGAAAAACATACGAGTCCAGCAAACCCAATCCAGAGCGAGAATCAAGCATGGCTATTCGGTAGTAAAAGCAACTCGCAATCAAGAGTTCCAATTCAAGCTCCGAAAGGGAACTCGAACGGCTTGGGTTCGAATGCTGATACAGAAAACGCAAGAAGCAGGCTGAACGGGAGGGCGTATTATCCTGGTGATGACTACTCGGTCATCTTCGACATCGACGCACTCGGTGAGGCCGGTAATGCTGCTGATATTGAATTGCTGTCCCGTTACCTGCTCATATCAAACGATGCTATTCGTTTCACAGCTTGCAGTGCTATACAAAAGTGTGGGATCTCGGTAACTGAGATACAGAAGTTCTACCTGAAAGCCATGTCAAAGAATGAACTAAGGGATCTGTGCCTCAAGTCATTGAGCCGCTTGGGTTGGGTACCGGATGATCCTGTACAAAGAGTCACAGCTCTCTTGATATCAGACAATTGGCAAAACTTGGTGCTGGCCTCACCACCTGACGTTGATATTCTGATTAGTCTCCTTGGGCAAAAGGATAAAATAAATGACAAGGTTCTGGAGCGAGCAGTCACACTTCTGTTAAAGACTCCCTCAAAAAAAATCGTCGGTGCCCTGATCGATCTTTTGAAGCAAGGTCTGTCCGGGCACGCCGCATACTTGGCAGCAAATTTTCTGTCGGATTCAGAAGACCCCAGAGTCTTGCCTGCATTTCTTGATATTCTGCAAAACAGAGGTCGTACAGACTTTGCTGGCATAGAAGAAATGGTCGACGCGCTTGGTCGATCAAAGAACAGGCTTGCGTTTCCGGTTTTCCTTGATCTGTGCACCATGATCGACAATGAAATCCACATACATGCCGCTGAAGCACTTGCACAGCTCGACGACTCTCGCGCGGTGCCCGTATTGTTGCAAGTACTGAAAGCAGGCAATCTTCGACATCCGTATCGTCTGGCAGAAACCCTCAAGTTTTTCAGTGAAAAATCGACCGCTGAGTTTGTTTTGGCCTTGGAGGATGAGTCCCAATTGGTCCGCAGCATCGCCAAGCAGAACCTTTCGAGACTGGGGTGGAAGCCCTCAACCACTGAGGAGAAGCTCTTGTTTGAGGGACACATGCCGCCAAGGGTTCTTATGAAGCGATTGGACTCAGGGGACCCGTCCGTCCGTCGCGAATCGGCTGTTTCCCTCGGTAAGGTCAGGCATCAAGCGGCTGCTTCACAGCTTGCCAATTTACTCGGGGATGCTGATCGATCCGTGCGGATGGCCTCGGCGCAGGCATTGATGGAGCTTGGCTGGATGCCCACGACTCCCGCCCAGAAAGCAGTATTCTATTCGGGGAACCGGGATTGGACAAGCTTGACCGCCCTTGATACTCCGGAGGCCGTGAAAGAATGGTTCTTCTGGATCGTAAGCGAAGATAAAAAGCCGTCGTACGATGAACATGAAATTGTCAAACGAGGTAAGGAAGCGCTTGAGCAGATGCAGAACCCATCTGCTGCCTCCGCAATCGTTGACCTTGTTGGTTTTGGTGGTTTTCAAAGTTGGGCCTTTAAGGCGCTCAAGAAAAAGGTCAACGCAACGTCAGCCTGGCTTCAACTCATGAGCTACAAGGGTTTTAATAATAGGGAAGTACAGCAGATCGCTGCGGAGGAACTGGCTTCGATAGGTACAGAAGATGCCATTATAAGTGTGCTTCGGGCACTGCCCGAAATGAGCAGTAATGTTCATAAGGGGATTATGCAGCATTTGAAACTCAGAATCGCCGAGTCACAATCCCAGGCGGTCAGGTACGCCCTGAACAAGGCGATTGAGCAGTTATTTACGGGCATTGACCACGGCATGCTTTTCGGCCAGACATTACAGGCGTTAGGAGCAGATGAGAAGAAGATTGTTAACGCGTATGTTTCAGTGTTGGTGCGTTTAGAACGACCGACTGGATATGAAAAGATCCTGGATTATTTCGTGAAGAACAAGTCGAGAGAGGCCGTCTTGCCGCTCATTGAGCTGATACGTGTTCCCAAGCCTGGGTGCGAAAACTTTTATAAGGACATTGTACGGACTATCGGGGATATCGGTGACTTTGGCGCAGTAGTTGAATTGTACGAATTGCTGAATTCGACATGGAAAGTATATGGTCGCCCCAGTGGCTCACAAATCATTGATTCGAAATGGATAGAGCCAACAATAATGTCTGCGATTCGAAAGCTCGAACAAAATTGACGTTGTTGTGAAAATTCTGTTTTTCGGATATCTCCTAGCAGTCTGTCGGACTTAAACGGCAGAGGCTGAAGACTAATAAAGCGATCAAGTCTATTTATAATAATAAGATATAGCATATATTGACTACATAACACGTCGTCAATTACTTAGTAAAAGCGCAATGCATTCAGACTTTATCACCGCCGATCGAGATTCCCTTTACCTATATTGCCTCCATCCGTTCAGGATTGGTTGCCAGTCAATCATCTGGCAAGTTTTATTGTTGACATTGTTGCACAGCTTGATCTGATATGCAAAACATTGCCAGAAAATGGACCATGCCGATCAGAGACTGGGCAGGGGTATTAAACAAATTTTCTATTAAATTTGAAGGAAGATTTCCTTTATCAAAAAGACCGTTTACATAGTTCGTTGAACAGACCCTTTTTGCACAATTGTTTATTCAACTTGTTTTGCCCCCTTAGTTATAAGCAACTGAACTTCTTGCGATTTTCCTTCTGGGTTTCTTCTCATATCTCCTTTTGATTACATGAAGATATGATTTCTTACCCTGTCCAGGAAAATGTCGCAATTTCACTTAAGCCTTCACACATAAAGTATTACAGAGATGATAAATAAAATTATGTCCTTTTTTCGTCCTGCCCCAATCAAGACGATGGAAAACGATAAATATCTTCCTCCAACTGATAGGGACGATCCAAAGACTGAGGATAATCTTGGTTGTATGTATGCCCAAGGTCGAGGTGTCGAACAAAATGATACTGAAGCTGTAAAATGGTTTCGGCTTGCGGCAGTTCGGGGGTTTGCGCAGGCTCAGTTTCATCTCGGAGGTATGTACGATTTGGGGCGTGGTGTCGAACAAAATCATGCTGAAGCTATAAAGTGGTATCAACTTGCTGCCGAGCAAGGGTATGCTCAGGCTCAACATAACCTTGCTGTAGCATATTATGAAGGTCAAGGTGTCGAACAGAACTATGCGGAAGCTGTGAAATGGTATCGACTCGCAGCTGAACAGGGATTTACTCAAGCTCAGATTAGTCTCGCAGAAATATATTCAATTGGTGAAGGTGTTGAACAGAATTATTCAGAAGCCATTAAATGGTATCGACTTGCAGCCGAGCAGGGATCAGTGGAAGCTCAGAATAATCTTGCTGGAAGATACTATAAGGGACGTGGTGTCGAACAAAGTTATACTGATGCCGTAAAATGGTATCAGCGTGCAGCAGAGCAAGGATTTTCAATAGCTCAGTTTAATCTTGGTTTTTTGTACGCACAAGGGAAAGGTGTGGAACAAAACAGCGCCGAAGCAGTGAAATGGTATCGACGTGCTGCGGAGCAAGGGCATACAGAAGCTAAAATGGCACTGAAAGGATATGAATATTAAATGCTTCGGTAGCTTAGCGTCTGTGAGATAAAGTGTTTAAACTACCATCTCATCCTATCATTTCAACAGAATAATGCTTTTAACCACGCTATCATACTTCTTTGATAGACAGGAGGTAGCCCCCTAAAGCTGTAATACTTGGATGAAGAAAAAATGACACACTTGCGTCAGGAAGAGGTCAGGTCAGAAGGTTAGCTGCGTTTCCGAACGCAAAAAGCTGAACCCCCGCAAACCTGCGACGTGAACCGCGGCAACGGCGGTTGGCTCCAGCGACTTGTTAGGCAATTTATCCATCACACTACTTCGCCTTCTTGTACAAGGCGGTGCGTAATACCCTCCGAGTCGGAACGAAACTATAAATTCCATAGTTTTGTAGTGTAAGTGGACAAGATAATCCGGCAATCATTCTTGCTGTAAACCAAGGATCCAAAAGAGGTTTGTTCAACGAATTTATAACCAAGACTTCCGATCAAGCGCCCAAACCCAGCAGGATCATAGAGCGTGCTCTGAGCTAGATCTCTCAATGTGGACTTGCAACAAAAAAATGGACACATCAAGAAGCCATAACTTTTAGTTGTGGATTATAACGTAAAAACTCGACGGGTGATTTATACCCTAACGTTGAGTGCTTCCGTTTCCGGTTGTAAAAGTCGGGTAACAGCAGCGCATTACTGCGCCACCGTCCCCTAAGAACCGTGCATGCGACTTTCACCGCACACGGCTCAAGCCTCGGCAAAGGCACCTTTCGGCACCCGACAACACCGCAGTGTTAATTTGGTTCTCTGCTTGTTCCGACGGGCCTCAAAGTATTGTTTCCACGCTGGATCGTGTGGGTTCGCCATACCTTTGATTTTAATATGCCGCCTTATAGGTGTATCAGCTTCAAGCACCAAGCTGTGCATTTTGTGCTTGTTGCTTTCGTCTATGGCGGTAAACATCCAATCCCTATCTCCTCTGGTTTTAAAGTATTTCGCTTTCACCCATCGGGCAGATTTATGCGGATGTCGTCGTTTGGCCCATTGCCAAAGCGCTGACCAGACCTGAGAATCAATCCAACTAAAGGTTTGCTTTGCGACTATGTGGCGATGATAGTTTGCCCACCCCCGCAGAATGGGATTGAGCTGCTCTATCAAGTTCATCTGCTTAGCCGTTTTGTTTGCCTTGATGATTTCTCGTACCCTGCTAAGGTGCGTTTTAATATTTGCTTTTGATGGCTTCATAAGAAGTTTGCCACGGTACTTGCGAATATTCCAACCGAGGAAATCAAACCCTTCCGTGATGTGCGTTATCCTGGTTTTTTCTGGTGACAGGGTTAGCCCCCGTTTTTCCAGAAAGGTAACCAGCACTGGCATAACCTTCTGTTCCAGCCACTCTTTCGAGTGACCGGTAACGATGAAATCATCACAATAACGCACCATGTTCATTTTCAGACCTTTACGTTTTGCTTGCGGAAAAGCTGTTGCAAGTGCATGTTCAAGACCATCCAACGTCATGTTTGCTAGAACCGGGCTGATAATACCGCCTTGCGGCGTGCCAGATTCTGTGGGAAAGAGCTGTTTTTGATACACAAATCCTGTCTTGAGCCATTTCTGAAGGATCGTTTTGTCAACTGGAATGTTGTCGATCAACCATTCATGGCTGATAGTATCGAAACAGGCTTTGATGTCCGCCTCAAGCACCCATTGGGCGTTGTTGCCCTTGGCAAGACAGGCGAAACATTGTTCCCCTGCATCTGCTGTTGAGCGCTCTGGTCGAAACCCATAGGAGTGTTGATCAGCAGTAGTTTCGGCAATGGGTTCCAGTGCAGGCAGATAAAGTGCTTGCATGGCACGGTCTTTCATTACCGGTATACCGAGAGGTCGTGTTTTGACCTTCTTTTTCGGAATAAAAACTCTCCGAAGTGGGAGTGGCTTGTAGCCTCTCCGTTGCAACGATGCTATCGCATTGGTCTTTGCTTTTGGTGTACCCCAGATAACTTTATCAACTCCGGGAGTGTTTTTCCCCCGGTTTCCGCTCACTCGTTTCACTGCTAATGCTTTTCCGCTGAACGAGTGGGTCAGCAACCACTGCAAGGCTTTTACCTTGCCGAGTTTGCCACCCTGTGTTGCCTTTACAATACGAGCCTGCAGCTTCTTTACCCGTCGCTGAACTTGAGACCAGTTGATCACGGCCCAGCCTTGGGCGGAAGGCGCACATACCGATAAATCAGTATTCATTTGCATTCTTCCTGTTAAAAAAGTTCTCCAGATTTCTTGTAAAGCGAGACCATAAGGAAGTCTGCCCATTTTCACGTGGAGTGATGTTGCAACCCCTATCCACCCCATTACAGGGCGGCATTCGCTTTTTCCTTAATCCTATACCCGCAGCTTCATGGTCGTTCCTTGCGGTTCGACTGCCCAATGTTCCGGGCAAAAATACGGGCTTAACGTGTTGCGCGTAGTGAACAAATGAGTGATTTAGGCCCTGTCTTTCCACCGGCGGGAATTGTTGTCAGTGTAATTCCAGAAGTAACGGAGATTACCTACCCACTTGCCTTTTGGTGCAAGCCTGTCAGCAACTTTGGCTTGTGATACGTAACGATGTTTATTGACAGTTCACTTGTGTTGACCATGTCACTCCAGCCCTCGCCCCTCTCCGCCTGTTGCTGGCAGATTCAGCGTTTCCTCACGGATCAGCCTACGGTTTCCTGCAGGTACTTTTCCGACAGCTTCACACATCAAGATTACTCCTTCTGCATGTGTCGGTGGGCTCCGCTGACTGAACAACGGGTCCGTTTTACCGGACATTTCATCTACACGACCTCACGTCGCACTACTTCAATGTATTCGAATAGACTGTAACGCGCCTCTTCTCGTGTTCGATAGTGTTCAGTATACACCAATTCGGTTTTCATGGTTTTGAAAAAGCTTTCTGTGACGGGTCGAGTAGCGCAGCGGAATCTCACCCCAACGCTCTCACACAACCGTACGTGAGCCTCTCGACTCATACGGCTCTTGTCATCCAGCTTTGATACTGCCAATGCGAAAACAGTTGTGGACTCCGATGAGCAACGCCTTTTAGCCACGCGTCTGCTTTTGTCTTCCTCCGTTGTAAATGCTTATATTTTCGCCTTGCCCAACTCGCCAATGTGAGATTCACATGGTTCAGGACAGAGTGAAGTTCCGACCTGCAAAATTTCCCAAAATAGTTGATCCAACCGGTAACCACTGGATTTATAAAGTCAGCCAGTGCATTCAGACTTAAATGCGTACGTGTATTAAGCTTCCACTCTCGCTTTACTGTCTGCCGCAATTTCTTGGCAGATTTTTGACTGATCGCAGGACTGAAGCTGACAAAGAACTCTCCGCGTTGATTCCGTGAGGATCGTGGCCGAAAGGTGTATCCCAGAAAATCGAAACTATTGCAGTGCCCATCCTCTGTTCGATTAGAGTCCTTACAGTAGACAATTCTTGTCTTTTCAGGATTTAATCTTAGCCTGCAGAGCTTCAACCGTTGTTCAATCTTCTGCTTGATCATTTCTAACTGCTTGACTGATCGACAGTGCACAACAAGTCGAGTCACCCCAGGGAACCGCCCCCCGAGGTGCTCACAGATACGGACGTGAACGTCTCCGCTCATCCGGCTCCTCCTATCCCAGTCTGTCCATACAGTAACCGCCAGTGCGCAAACAATTGAGTGTTTAGCCGAGCTATGCGCTCCAACCAGTGCATTGCTTGGCGTTTATGACCTTTCAGACGTTTGAACTTTCGCGTTGCCCACAGCATGAGCTTGCGATCTATATGTCGCAAAGTTGGATAGAGTGCCGATTGATAAAATGCACTGTAATAGTTTACCCATCCATGGATCACCGCGTTAAACATCCGGGCCAAGTCATCCAGTGCTTTATCACTGCGGAGATGCAGTTTCCAGCGCCGGACTTCCTGCCGGATTGCTTTTGTGGCTTTGTTGCTGACCGCCGGACTGAAGTTGACAAAGAACTTCCCCCACCGGTTCTTTGACAGTCGAGGCCTGAATGTGAAGCCAAGAAATTCAAAGCTTGTTACCGCATAATCACCACGACGATCATCATCTTTACAGTAGACAATCCGGGTTTTCTCTGGGTGAAGCTCTAATCTACAGTCATTAAACCGTTGCTTCAGTGCTGCCAGTAGCTCCTCAGCCTGTTGTTGCGTCTGACAGTGGCAAACTTCATCATCTGCATATCTCTCAAATGAAATCTGCGGATAATTTTTCTGCATCCACATATCAAGCGTGTAATGCAGAAACACATTGGCCAGTAGTGGGCTGATGACTCCCCCTTGGGGCGTCCCTCTGTCCCTTTTCTGCAAGATTCCGTCCGGCATTTGTACGGATGCTTTCAGCCACCGCTCGATATAAAGCAATACCCAAGGTTCTTGGGTATGCCGACGCACTGCCAGCATCAGGAGTTCATGATCAATTGCATCAAAGAAACCCTTGATGTCGAGTTCAACAACCCAGTTGTTACGCCAGCAGCGTTTGTGCGCCTGCATCCGCAGTTGATCGTTTCGGCCTGAACCCGTATGAGTTCCGGTCAGCAGTCGTTTCGGCAACGGGTTCCAGTGCATACAGATAAAGAGCCTGCATAGCACGGTCTTTCATTGTCGGGATACCGAGAGGCCTTGTCTTGTCATTCTTCTTCGGTATGAGAACTCTCCGAAGCGGGAGAGGTGAGTACCCTCTCTTTTGTAATGACAATATCGCATTAGTCTTTGCTTCCGATGTGTTCCAGATTATTCGATCTACACCGGGAGTTTTCTTTCCATCATTCTCAGTCACTCGTTTAACGGCTAATGATTTTCCGCTGAACGAATGGGTCAGCAGCCATTGCAAGGGTTTTTACCTTGCCATATCTGCCCTCCTGTGTTGCCTTCACAATACGCGCTTGCAGCTTTCTTACCTGACGTCTGGCACATACCCAGTTGATAGTTTGCCAATCGTGGCCGGATAGTGCACACGCAACAGTTGTTGCATTCATTTGCTTTTCCTTCCGTTACAAAAGTTCTGCCTGCTCTCTTGTGACGAGAGACCACGAGGAAGTAGGCTCGTTTTCACGTGAGGTGATGTTGCAACCCCTATCCGCCCCATTACAGGTCGGCATTCGCTTTCTCCTCAATCCTCTACCCGCATTCCAATCGTTCCTTACAGTTCGACCGCCCAATGTTCCGGGCCAGAATACGGGCTTACCGTGTTCCGCAACGTGAATATGCGAATGACTTAGGCCCTGTCTTTCCACCGGTGGGAATTATT
>CAIMHT010000017.1 GCA_903840935.1 uncultured Chlorobiaceae bacterium | reverse complement strand
TTTTTATAAACGAATATAAAAATGACCATCAAAGCGCAAAAAGGTCTGGTGTGCTCTGCCCCCCGGAATTGGCATCCCAGGGGCGGAGGGTGGGCGTTGTTATCCGATGGTCATCATGGTCTCTCCCATTCCGACGGTGTCGCCTTTGGCTACCGTGATGGAGAGGATTCTTCCTGCACAGGGGGCTTTGACGGGGTTTTCCATCTTCATGGCTTCGATGACGGCAACCTCTTCTCCCTCTTTGACCTCTTCACCTACCTTGACGGCAATTGAGAAGACATTGCCGGGCATCACGGCGGAGACTGGCGTGCCTGCGTGTGGATGAGGAGCCGCAATAACCTCGGCCACTGACGGAGCCGCATCGGGCTGAGGATTGATAGCTGATCCTTCGGCAAAAGAGACGGTATAGGGGGCTCCATCAACAAAAACAGTGAAGTTTCCGGCCATCGAAATGACTTTTGACGCAGAGGCCGATCCGGAAGAAGTTGGAACTGGCGCAGTAGATGGAAGCTTGGAAAAGAGCTCTTCGAGCCGGTGGTTCACCTCTTCCTGGTGGATATCGTGTTTGTGCGCCTCGTGATAGGCCGCAACCACCTCCGCTCTTGGTGTTGCCTTTATTTCAACTGCGATATCGGCCTTGTAGCGGATACCGGTTGCGCAATCTCCCTGAAGAAAGGCAATACCTTTGGCTCCGCAGGTTGCCGCGATAAAGATGTTTTCGTCGGTCTGCGGAATGTTGGCTTTCTGGAGCAGCGATTTATTGTAGGCTACGCCAAGCTCAGGGTTACGGTCGTTGATATCGTGCACGTCTTCAACCGTTGGAGCAAGACCGAGTTGCTCGGAGGCAAGCCTAACAACCTCATCGTCAGGACGGGCAGGGGTTTTGCCAAAGTAACCAAGCACCATTTTGCCATAGCCGTCAGTAATCTTTTTCCAGTGGCCCTGAATGGTGTTGGCAAAGGCCTGCTGGAAATAGAATTGTGAAACGGGAGTAACCGATGCGCCAAACCCACCCTTGACCACCACTTCACGCATGTTGTTGATCACTGCGGGGAAGAGGTGAAGCGTGTTGTTGTCGCGCATCATCTGTGTGTTGGCGGTGAGTGCGCCTCCGGGCATGGGTGAAAAGGAGATGACCGGATTGACCGCCGTCGCCTCGGGGGGCATGTAGTATTTGTACATCTGGTCGATAAAGAGCGCCTCGACCTCAAGGTATTTTTCCTGGTCAATGTCGAGGGTGTATTCGGTGCCCCTGAGTCGCTGCCACATGGTGAGAATATCGACTTCAGCGGTTCCTCCACTGACCGGAGCCATGGAAAGATCAATAATGTCGGCACCACCCGTAATGGCAGCATAGTTACAGGCTACACCCATTCCTGCCGTGTCGTGGGTATGAAACTGGATTTCTGTCCCTTCGGGCAGCATTTTCCGGGCCCCCTTGATGGTCTCATGGACGACTGCCGGGGTTGTTGTGCCCGAGGCATCCTTGAAGGCGACGCTGTCGAAAGGAATTTCGGCATCAAGAATTTCACGCAGTTTGTCGAGGTAGAACTGCGGGGTATGGCAATAGCTCTCTTGCAGTCCGGGCGCAAGGCCCATCATGGCAATAACAACCTGATGTTTCAATCCGGCATCATGGATGCAATGTCCGGAAAAGGAGAGGTTGCGGATATCCATCAAGGCATCGAAGTTCCTTATGGTAGTGATGCCATGCTTTTTGAAGAGACGGGCATGGAGATCAATAATATCGCGTGACTGGGAGACAAGCCCGACAACATTGGCCCCTCTCGAAAGGGTCTGCAGGTTGATATCGGGGCCCACAACCTTGCGAGCGTCATCCATCATGGTAAAAGCGTCCTCTTCGCAGTAGAAGTAGAGACTCTGGAAGCGGGCACCACCGCCTATTTCAAAGTTGTCGGTTCCGGCATGAACGGCGGCTGCAAGTGCGGGAAGAAAGTCCTCGGTCTTGACCCTCGCGCCAAAACATGACTGAAACCCGTCCCGGAATGAGACGTCCATAAATCTTATTTTTTTCATCAGCGTCCTCTTTATCGGTTAAATGAGATTGGCAACCAGTGCACGTTGCGGGATCAGTGAGTGTCGTTGGCGAAGGTGCCAAGTTGACGGAACGACTCCTCTTCAATCGTGCTGTGCAGGCTGTTGCCGTGTGCATCCATGGTGACAATGGCCGGGAAGGAGTTTACCTCCAGATGCCACATGGCTTCGGGCACGCCCATCTCTTCGAGAAAATCAACACCGGTCACCTTGTCAATGCAGCGGGCATAATACTGCGCCGCGCCTCCGATGGCATTGAGATAGACTGCCCCATGCTCCTGCAACCCTTTGAGGGTTTTCGGGCCCATGCCCCCCTTGCCGATAATTGCTCTCAGTCCAAGTTTTTTGATAACATCCGCCTGGAATGGCTCCTCACGGATTGAGGTGGTCGGTCCGGCGGCAGTAACGCGGTAACTGCCATCCTCGTTTTTCATGATTACCGGTCCGCAATGGAAAAGGATTCCGCCGGTGGTATCGAGATTATCGGGCAGTTCGTGATGCATGATGTAGTGGTGGAAAGCATCACGCCCGGTGTGCATGGTGCCCTGAATGAGCACAACATCGCCAACCTTGAGGCTGCGGATCTGCTCTTCGGTGACCGGGGCCTGCAACACCACCTCTTTGCCGGTCAATGGCATACCTTCGCCCCTGGCCATGCGTTTGATTTCGTCGGCATCCCTGTACTGCCACTGCTGAATTGAGCCGGTTTCCGGGTCGAGCAGGACGCCAAGGCGACGGTATGCCCAGCAGTTGTAGGCAACAGAGACAAAAAAGCTTGCCGGAACGCGGTGTGATTTGCCGATTTTGCAGCCAAAGAGGGTGGTTTTTCCGCCAAACCCCATCGGGCCGATATCCATGGTGTTGGCTTTCTGGAGAATCTCCTGTTCGAGACTGTCAAGTTCACTGTCCGGATTGCGGTCGTCAATGGTGCGGAAAAGCTGCTTTTTGGCCAGCTCAAAGCCGCTGGTGCGGTCTCCACCGATACCGACACCGATAACGCCGGGGCTGCATCCCTGACCCTGCGCCTGGTAGACCGCATGGAGCAAACATTTGCGGACACCGTCAAGATCGCGTGAGGCGCTTCCGAGACCGGGAATTTCATCGGGCAGCGAGTACTGAATGTTTTTGTTTTCGCATCCGCCCCCTTTCAAAATCAGCTTGACCTCAATCTCATCCTTTTCCCATGGTTCAAAATGAATTGCCGGAAAATGAAATCCAAGGTTGTTGCCGGAGTTCTTGCCGCTGATGGCATCAACCGCATTGGGACGGAGTTTGCCGGTTCTGGAGGCTTCTGCAATAGCCTCTTCAATTTCCCGTTTCATGAGCAGTTGATCGGCTCCACGGGGTGTATGGATAAAAAAGGTGGGCATGCCGGTATCCTGGCAGACTGGCGAAACGTTGTCGACAGCCATATCGATATTGACCGAGATGGTCGACATGGCAAGACCAGCCTGGGAGAGCGGATCTTCGCGCTCGATTGCGGCTGCAAGGGCACAACGAATATCGCTCGGCAGGTTTGCCGATGTTTCGGTAATAAGGGCAAGAATTGATTTCCTGAAATGTTCCATAGCGTGTAAAGCACTAAAGTTGAAGTTGACTTGGTCTTTTTAAGGTTATTCGACCGTAATTTTAGCAGCAGCCTGCTCCTTGACCAGCAGAACGGGAATATCGGAACAACGAAAAACCTCTTCGGCAACACTGCCCATCATGAGCCGCTGCAGACCGGTACGACCGTGAGAACCCATAATGATCAGATCGGCACCCCAGGAGTGTGCCTGTTCAGCAATAACCTTGGGAGCCTCACCCCTGAGAATGCGAAAATCGGCATCCAACCCCTTTTTTTTCTCGGCCATAAGGAGACGTGAAAAATTTTCCGGAAGCGAATCATCCTCTTCTGGCTCAACAGATGCTGGCTGAGAAGCATCAACCGTTTTTTCAGGAAAAGTTCCTGCAGAAAGGATATGCAGAAACCTGACATGGGCCCCGACTTTCCGGGCAAATTCAACAGCATAGCGCACAGCATTATCCGATGTGGCGGAGTAGTCGGTTGGACAAAGTATCCTTGCAAGATGTATCATAAACGTGAGTTGAGATGCATGAATGTGATGAATGGCGTACCTCGGATATAGATTTTTAATTTACATTTTTTTCAAAGGAATCCATTTCCGTTGTCGATGATTCTTGCCAGCTTCTTCCCTCTCCCCTATATTATGAAAACAAGTGTTTTTTTTCCGCCCCGACACTGATCCTTTGGACAATAATAATGCCATGGAGTTGTTGAACGAAGCGTTGAGCCGTCCTGAAGCATACCCTCATGCCACGGGAGCCATCGAGGTTGTTGAAACCCACATCTCCTGGGTTTTCCTCACCGACTCACTGGCCTACAAGATCAAGAAACCGCTGAATCTGGGATTTCTGGATTTTTCAACCCTTGAGAAACGCCACCACTACTGCAATGAAGAGCTTCGCCTCAACCAGCGGCTCTGCCCGGAAATCTACCTCTCTGTTGTGCCGGTTGTGCGCTCCGCCAACACTTTTCTGATGGATGCAGAGGGCGAGATTGTTGACTATGCAGTAAAAATGGTACGCTTTGAGAGGAGCATGGAGCTTGACAGGATGCTTGCAGGAAAGCTGCTTAACGAGGAGCATATCGACACGCTCTCCTCCATGATCGCCCGATTTCATGCTTCCCTGCCCGCCGCAGACCACGAAAGCGGCTTCGGCCACCCGGAGAATCTCATCAAGCCGATCCTGCACAATTTTACCTCTATGGAGCCCATCGCCACGATCGCAGATGAAGTCGGGCAGCTTGCATTGCTCAGGGCATGGAGCATCAGGGAGTATCAGCGGCTCTCACCTCTGTTCCTTGGACGGAAGAGCGAGGGATATGTACGCCAATGCCACGGAGACATGCATACCGGCAATATGGTTTTATGGAACGGGCGTATTTTTATCTTTGACTGTATCGAGTTTAATGAGAACCTCTCCATTATTGACGTCATCAGCGACATGGCTTTTCTCTTCATGGATCTTGCGCATGGCGGAGAGCATGGACTTGCCTGGCGGCTCCTGAACAACTACCTGACGGAGAGTGGCGATTACGGCGCCCTGCCACTGCTGCGCTTCTATGTTGTCTACCGGGCCATGGTAAGGGCCAAGGTAACCGCCATCCGTTACTCGCAAACAGGCAGCCAGGAGGAGGCTCAAAAGATTCTCGCAGAGCACCGCTCATACCTCCGGCTCGCTCTCGACTTCAGCCGCAACAAAAAGCCTCTCCTTATCCTCACTTTCGGAGTTTCAGGAAGCGGGAAAACCTTCATTTCACGCCATATCGCCCAAAGGGTACAAGCGGTGCACCTGCGGTCGGATATCGAACGAAAAAGGTTGGCCGGACTTAAACCGCTTGAACGGAGCAAAGAAAAGGGAACCCTTTACAGCGGGGAGATCAGCCGGCAAACCTACCAGAGGCTTCTCGACCTTGCCGATCTCTGCATCAGCGAGGGGATGGCAGTCATCGTGGATGCCACCTTTCTCAAACGCTGCAACCGGAAACTCTTCATCGATCTTGCCATGGCCCGAAACACTCCATGCAGAATTCTGCGCTTTTCAGCCTCCAAAGAGCTGCTTGGGGAAAGGGTGCAAAAACGTTCTTTGATGGGTAACGATGCCTCTGATGCCGACGCCACGGTGCTCGCCTCACAACTGGAACAGGTTGAGCAATTGAGTGGCGAAGAGGAGAGTCTCACCATTGCTATCAACACCAATGAGAGGATTGATGGGGGAGCCATTGCTGCGCTGTTGCAATCGGCTATGGCACGCTCCCCTTTGCAGGAGTGAAAAGGGGATCTCAGCAATAAAAGCTATATGACGGGACCGAATGCGAAGCGGATGAGGTAACCGGCCAGAAAACTGAGTGCCGCAACGAAAGCAGAGAGCGTGACCATTTCAAGAAAACGGCTTTTGAAGGAGAGGAGCCTCACAACAGAGATGTAATAGTTGAAAAGCCCTATAACAACGACGGCCACGAACAATGAAGCTCCAAAAGAGCGCACAAGATCGTTAAAAATAAAATAGGGGGCAATCAGCAACAGCACGATAAGAACATAGGCGAAAGCGGTTGAGAATGCTGTAACCAGCGGATTTTTGCCATCCTGCTCTGATTTTGCTGCGAGATAGCTTGACGCTCCCATTGAGAGTGCTGCGGCAATACCGGTAATGGATGCGGTCAGTGCGACTGCCCTGCTGTTCTGCAACGCAAAGGTGAGGCCTGCCAGTACACCCATCAGCTCGACAAGTGCATTGTTGAGAACGAGAACAATTGTGCCGGTGTATTGCAGGCGTTCTTCATCAAAAAGCATTTGCAACGCCTGCTCATGCTCCTCCTCATCGCGGATAATACCATTGACCTCCTTGTACGAACCTGGAAAACGGGTGTAGAGATGATGGGCGCGTTTTTCGCTGTTTTCCATCAGCTTGATGGCGAAGGTAAAACCGAAAACCACGCTGATGACGGTGAACAACCAAACCTTGATGCGGCTGGGAGCAACATCCTCGCGGGTATAGGTTTTCCAGACGTTGTAGTGACGCATCTCGTCATCGGCAATCTGTGAGAGGATGCGACGGCTTTTCAGTCCGCGCACCCTGCCTGCAAGATTTTTGTAAATCTGATGCTCGGTTATCTCACTCTTTTGAAAAACCGTAACTCCCCGTACATCGAAATCCCTTCCCTTTTTCACAAATTCAGCGGATTAAAAGTTTTTGAATCATCCTATCTGGAGAGCGTTGCAGCCTCAATCAACTCATTCATTCTCGACAAAAATCCGGTTGTTGAATCAAGCCCGCCTTCAAGCAGCAACGCACCTTCATAAAGCTGTTTCATGGCTGTTTTGATCAGCGGATTGGCGGCATTGGCCAGAATCATTCCTGAAAGGTTGCGAATAATAGGGTGCGACGTATTGACCTCAAGAATCCTTTTTGCAACAGGCATGTCACTCTGCATCATCTTCATCATCTTTTCTATCTGACTGTCGAGGCCATCCTTTCCGCTCACCAGTGTTACCGGAGAGTTGACCAGACGGTGCGACTCAATAACATCCTCAATCCCCTCCCCGAGGGTTTCGCGGAAGAGCTGCAAAACCGGAGCAAGCAGGTTCTCTGCAAGCGGCTCAACACTCTCTTTCTTCTGCTTCGAGAAGTCGATATCCGCTTTTTCAATCGACTTCAGCGGTTTTTTATCGTACTCATGGATTGACGGAATGACAAAGACATCAACGGGATCGCTGAGCAGCAGCACTTCAATACCCATATCCTGGAAATACTCCAGATTGGGGTGTGCAAGCAGTTGAGCCTTACTGGTGCCTGAATGGTAGTAGATCTCCTTCTGATCGGCACCCATTCTTTCACTGTACTCCTTGAGCGTTACAAATTCACCATCGACTGTTTTTGTACTTTCAAACCGTAACAGCTCAATCAGCTTGTCACGATTGGTATAGTCGGTATTCAAACCGATTTTGATAATGGGGCCAAATGCCTTGTAAAAGGTCCTGAACTTTTCAGGCTGCTCTTTGGCAAGAGATTCAAACCATGCAAGAATTTTTCCGGTAAGGATCTGGCGGATTTTGGCCATCACCGGACTCGACTGCACAACCTCTCTTGAAACATTGAGCGAAAGATCTTCGGTATCCACAACACCTGCAATAAAACGAAGGTACTCTGGCAGAAGGTCACGGCACTCATTCTGGATCAGCACCTTCTTCACATAGAGCTGCGGCCCGTGGTTTTCGAGCTCGCCCTGGCGGTACAGCATCTCCGGGGGAGCCTCTTTTGGCAAAAACAAAAGCGCCTTGAAGGTGACCATTCCTTCGACGGAAACCGGCAGATAGTCGAGCGGATCCTTGTAATCGTTTGCGATAAACTTGTAGAACTCATTGACCTCCTCATCCTTCAGCTCACTTTTTGAGCGCTGCCAGAGTGCGGTGATACTGTTGAGCTGTTTGTCGCCGAGATAGATCGGGAAATCAACAAAGTTTGAATATTTCTTGACAATCTGCTCGACACGATACTCTTCAGCAAACTCCTTGTGCTCCTCTTTGAGTTTGAAAGAGATTCTGGTTCCCCGCTCAGCCTTGTCAATTTTTTCAATGGTATAGGTGCCTTGGCCACTTGAGCGCCAGCGGAACCCTTCAGAACCGGGATGCGAGCTTCTTGTCTCTACCGTAACCTCTTCGGTTACCATAAAGACCGAGTAGAATCCCACGCCGAACTGTCCGATAAGGTTGCCATCAAGCTGCTTCTGCTGCTCTTTGAGTGACTGCATGAAACCAAGGGTACCCGACTTTGCTACCGTACCAAGATTGGCAATCAACTCCTCTTCCGTCATACCGACTCCGCTGTCTTCAATGACAAAGGTCATCTCCGCCGTGTCAATAGTTAGGCGGATAGCCAGATCAGCCTCCTTGTCGAGCATCTCCTGATCGGTCAAGGCATTGAAACGCGCCTTGCTCAATGCATCAGAGGCGTTGGAAATCAACTCTCTGAGATATATTTCAGGATGGGTATAGAGTGAATGGACGATAAGATCCAGAAGCTGCTTCATTTCAGCCTTGTATTCAAACTCCTGAACCTTCGAAGAGCCGTTATTGCCGTTGTTGTTCATAGGACGTGCTGCTTTATTGATAGATGTTTCTGATCAAAGACGTTATAAAGGTAATAAAGTGCTGCATCAAGTGTCAGGAGCGTCGCAATTTTTTACGGGCCGCTGCCTCTCCATCATAGACTCGCTTGACGCCATCACCGAGAGCTTTCTCGATATCGCGAATGTTCGACACAAGCCTCGCCATACCCGACAGTTCAACCGATGCTGCCTGGTCAGATCCCCACATGGCACGGTCGAGAGTAACATGACGTTCAATGAAGGTCGCTCCAAGAGCTACTGCCGCCCAGGTTGTTGAAAGCCCCACTTCATGGCCTGAATAACCAATCGGTACATCGGGATAACGAGATTTGAGTGTCGTAATCATCCGAAGATTCAGCTCTTCAATCGGAGAGGGGTAGGTTGAATTGGTATGGGCAATAAGAAGATTTGCATGGCCGAGTTCATTGACGGTCGTTTCAACCTCTTCCATGGTGGACATGCCGGTAGAGATAATAAGCGGCCTTCCTGTTGCAGCGGTTTTCTTCAGGAGAGGAAGATCGGTCAGGGAGGCTGAAGCACCCTTATAACAAGGCGGCTCAAACTGTTCCATAAAATCAACCGACTCCTCATCCCAGCAGGATGCAAACCACAAAATACCATGCTCCTTGCTGAAACGATCGATCTCCTCATACTCTTCCCGCCCGAACTCAACTTTGTGGCGATAATCGATATACTTCATACGGCCCCACGGGGTATCACGCTCAATATCGCGCTGGCTCTGTGGTACGCAGAGCTCCGGAGTGCGCTTCTGAAACTTGACCGCATCGCATCCGGCAAATGCCGCGCCTGCAATCAGTTTTTTTGCAACATCCATCGACCCGTTATGGTTGATGCCTATTTCAGCAATGACAAAAACAGGATGTCCGTCCCCTGCATGTCTGTTTCCTATGGTAACTTCCGCCATAACCTTACTTTTGATAAAACGAACCGTCAACGCTCATTAAAAGCGATGTACGGAATCGATAGTGATAAAAAAAAACAGTCAGGAGTTCCTGAGCATAATCAGCCACTCGGCAAAATCCCTGAATGCGCCATACCCGCCAAGGGCCTGAGCTCGATAATGAATATAGGGTTCAACAAAAACAGTTGCATCACGAGGGCACGCCGTCAATCCAACTGAAGCAATCTCGCGCATAATCTCCATATCATTAACGTCATCGCCAATATAGGCCAGTTCGTCCCTTTGAATACCGCTCTGAGCAATGACCTTTTCAAGCAGTGCCAACTTCTCCTTGACTCCGAGATAGAGCCTCTTTATCCCGAGCTTTTCGGCACGCATCCTGATACTTGGCGAAACCTCGCCAGTCATGATCGCGGTCTCAATCCCGATGTTTCTCAACCGCTCAACGCCCATCCCGTCCCTGATGGAATAACGCTTCAACTCCTCTCCCCTCTCAGAATAATAGACGCCGTTATCAGTAAAAACACCATCATTATCAGAAATGACCAGTTTTATCCGTTCAGCCCTTTTCGCAAGTTCACCAATCGTTAATGAGAGCATATCAATAATGGAGCGTTTTACCCACAAAAAAATTACCCGGCCAATATATCACATTTCCCCCACATCAAAAAAAATCAGGGGGACGTTGTTGACTACGCGCACTTCCCACACATACACATAGGGGACGTTGTTGATTCAGTGTACTTCCGTCATAACTCATCCCGCAAAAAGACACAAAAGGCGGTCACTGCCATGGCAATGACCGCCTTTTACCTCAATCATCATGCAGCGCAAACCTTATGCGTAAACTTTTTTGTAGTTGTCGATTGCATGAACAATACTCTGGCGGGCAATTTCAGCGCCCTGAAACTCCTCAACAAGTACGGTCTTCTCTTCAAGCGATTTGTACTCTTCAAAAAAGTGCTTTAACTCGGAGGCGAAGTAGGGTGGCAACTGATCGATGTTGTGAACATTGCTCATGCTGACATCATCTTCGGCAACAGCAATGATCTTGTCGTCTCCCTCTCCATGATCGATCATGCGCATGACACCGATAACCCTCGCCCTCACCATGCACATCGGCACAATGTCCGACTGGCAAATCACAAGAATGTCAAGCGGATCATGATCATCACCAAGCGTTTTCGGAATAAATCCATAATTGGCAGGATAAAAAACAGCAGAATAAAGCACCCGGTCAAGCTTCAGCATACCGGTTTTTTTGTCAAGTTCGTACTTTGTTTTGCTGCCTTTGGAAATCTCGATAATGGCATTGACGATATTGGGTTGACCCTCTCCTATCTCAACATCGTGCCAGGGATTAAAATTCATAGCGTGACGGGGCTTGTATCTGGTTAAAAAAGCTGTGCAAGTATAGCAATTTTTTCAAAATCCGGCAACCTAATAAACCCGACTGAAACAAAATAATCCGGCAATTTGCACCAAGCTATCAGCCCTATTCGCCCACGCGCCAAAACAGCCGGAGCTTTTCGAATATGGACGATAAAGCCATCATCATCGTTATTGCAAAAGGAGAGTTACCCTGTTTTTGCCATTTACTCGCTGGTACTCAATGCCTCGCATCATAGCCCAGATAGCGCTCTCTGCCGACTTGTCAGGCAAGAGATTTTTGTCGAGCGGGTTCACTCCATCTCCCCCACTTTCCAAAACAAGTTCAACACTTTGCTTCTTTTCCGAATAGGCAAGGGTGATATCAAGAAAGGTGGATTCAAGAAAAGGAGTGTAGATACGAAGCAGTTCTTCAACAATCAACCGCAGATTCTGTCGCGTTTTCAGCGGCAGGATCTGCTTTTCACAAAAAGCCTCGATCTCGGCACTCATCGTATGAGGATCATACCTTGGTGAGGTGATATGATAGTTGATGCTTCTTATCCTGTTGATGAAGCCCCTCGTCTTCTCCTTCTGCGGGTTATCAAATATCTGCTCAGGCGTGCCTTCTTCATAAATAATCCCCTCATCCATATACAAAACACGATTGGAGAGATCTCTGGCAAAATCCATCTCATGGGTGACAATAACCATGGTCATGCCATCTTTGGCGAGACGGCGAATAACCGACAACACCTCACTGACCATGGTCGGATCGAGTGATGAGGTTGGTTCATCAAAAAGAATGATTTCAGGATCCATGGCCAGACAACGGGCAATGGCAACCCTCTGTTTCTGACCGCCGGAAAGTTCATCAGGAAAATTGCAGGCCTTTTCAGCGAGCCCCACCATGGTGAGGATGCCCAGGGCTTTCTCTTCTGCCTCTTTTTTACCCTTGCCCAACAGTTTAATAGGAGCGATGGTCAGATTGTCGATGACCGAAAGATGGGCAAAAAGATTGAACGACTGAAAAACCATGTTCATTTTCTGTCGAATTTTCGGCACATCAGTCTTCGAATCAAGCATATCAATTCCATCAATAAAGATTGAACCGCCACTTGGCCGCTCAAGCAGATTGATACAGCGCAACAGAGTACTTTTTCCGGTGCCGGAAGGACCAATTACCGAAATAACCTCACCCTCCCTGATTTCAATATTGACATCCCTGAGTACAACGAGATTTCCGAATTTTTTCGACAGATGCTCTACCTTTATCATGCGCTTTCAATTTGCTTTCTTGTTGATTTAGGATCGACCAGCCGTTCGATATACTCAAGTGAAAGCGTAAGAAACCATGAAATGGAGAAATAGAGGATTGCCACCATGACCAGCGGAAAAAACGCATCAAACGTACGGCTTCTGATAATATCACTGGCCTTCGTCAAATCCTGCACAGCGATATAGCCAACAACAGAGGTCATTTTAACAAGCGAAATAAACTCCCCCTTATAAACAGGCAAAATGCGCAACACCGTTTGAGGCAGAACAATAAAAAGAAAGGTCGTGACCCTGGTAAAACCCATGGCAATACCTGCCTCTGTCTGCCCCTTGTCTATACTGTTGATGCCTGCCCGGTAAATCTCGGCCACATAAGCAGCAAAATTCATCCCGAATGCAAGAACGGAAACAAGAACGGGATTGACATCGACTGAAGCAAAAACGACATAGAACATCAGCATCAAGAACACCAGCACGGGGGTGCCACGCAAAACCGAGATATAGGCCTTTGCAATAAGACTCATCGCCCTGTTGCGTGACATTCGCATAAAACAGACCAGCGCCCCGAGCACTGTCCCGAAAAGAGTTGAAAAAACCGAGATAATGATTGTCGTTTTCAATCCATCAAAAATAAGGAGATAACGGTTCTCCTGCATGATATTGCTCTGAAAGCTGCCGGCAAAAGAGGCAAAGAGAGCACCACTCGGCATCAAAAGAAGAAGCATTGCTCCGCAGGCAGCCATGAACAGCAAACCATGTTTCAGGGTAAACCCTGGCATTCCGCTATCTTTATGTTTTTCAAAACCGCTCATTCTCTGACAAGCGCAGCAATGCCGCCGGTATAATAGGGTTCAGAAAAAAGAACCTGCTTTGAGCGCTCGCTGGTTATGGTAATACAGGCGGCAATCATATCAACTTTGCCCGAAATCAAGGCCGGGATCATTCCTCCAAAATCCATATTCACAATCACAAGCTTCTTGTCCAGTTTTTTGGCGATTCGACGGGCAAGTTCAATATCATACCCCACAACCCCTCCCGACCCATCAACAAATGAAAAGGGCTCCGTCACGCTTGCCGTGCCCATCCTCAAAACGCCATTGCTTCCGCCTGAAGCAATCTCCGGCATTGGAGCCGGATTTCCCGTTGCAGGAAACCAGCGCTTCATCATCTTGTCCGTCGTTCCATCACTCTTCAACTCACCCACCACCGCATCTATTGTTTTTTTCAACTCCCCGTCATTGAGGCGAACCGCAAACCCATAGTTATCGACCGTAATCATCTCCTTCAGCACAACGAGTCCACTGTTTTTTGCTGCAATGTTTTTCAGGATAGGTTCATCATAGGCCGCAGCATCCGCCTTGCCCGATTTAACGGCAATCACCGCATCCATGACACTGTTAAAATACTTGAATTTGGCGTTCTTTAACTTTGACAACACAAGCTGATCGGCAACGGTACCAGTCGGGATTGCAAACTCCTTGCCGTCCAGTTGTTGCAGCCCACTGATTTTTTCTCTTTTGCTGCAGCCCGACAAAATCATGCATGAGCAAAAAAAGAGAGCAATTACTCTACCGAGCATGGCACTTCTCATAACAACTCCTTTTTTTCAATTAAGTTACATCTTAAAAAAATTTATAATCCAACAGAGTGCAGTCAGCATAGAAACCGAAAATACGGTATTGCATGATAATCTCACGGCAAAATTGTTCAGGGAATCCCCCGAATTCTGTTTTTAAGCCCTATCTTCGTATCTTTGCCGACAAAAGAGCCGCAGTCCCGCCAGCCATCGCTGGAAGCAGAAGAAATTTTACACGTTATACCCTGTGCGGCAGGCAACACTATTTTTTTCACCATACCCAGCGAAGCAGAGCACACTGGAAGCCGAAAGAGCCGATACCCATAATGGATTTACTAAAAGAGACAGCAAGACGAAAAACATTTGCCATCATCAGCCATCCTGATGCCGGAAAAACCACACTGACAGAAAAATTCCTGCTCTTTGGTGGTGCAATTCAGACCGCTGGAGCTGTAAAAAGCAACAAAATCCGCAAAACCGCAACCAGTGACTTCATGGAGATCGAAAAGCAGCGCGGAATCTCCGTTGCCACATCGGTCATGGGGTTTGAGTATGCGGGAAAACGGGTCAACATTCTCGACACACCGGGCCACAAGGACTTTGCCGAAGATACCTACCGCACACTGACCGCCGTTGACAGCGTCATTCTTGTGGTCGATTGCGTCAAAGGGGTAGAGGAGCAGACGGAAAAGCTGATGGAGGCGTGCCGGATGCGCCAGACTCCGGTCATCATCTTTATCAACAAGATGGATCGTGAAGGGCGCAACCCCTTTGAGCTGCTTGACGAACTTGAACACAAACTCCAAATCAGTGTCCGGCCGCTGACCTGGCCAATCAGTCAGGGGCAGACCTTCAAGGGTGTCTACAACCTCTACAACAAAGAGCTCAACCTTTTTGAAGCCAATACCACCCGTATCAGCGAAAGCAATATCCGTGTCAATGACCTGAACGACCCTGAACTGGATAAATGGATTCCGGAAAGTTTCGGCAAAAAACTCCGGGAAGACGTTGCCCTGATTGAAGGGGTCTATGAACCATTTCACGAAGAGACCTACCGCGCCGGGCTTCTCGCACCGGTCTTTTTTGGCAGCGCCATCAACAACTTCGGAGTCAGGGAGCTGCTCGAAACATTCCTCGCTGTCGCACCAAGCCCCGATGAGCGCGAAGCAACCGAGCGCATCGTCAAAGCCTCGGAAGAGCCAATGAGCGGGTTTGTCTTTAAAATCCACGCCAATCTCGACCCCAACCACCGCGATCGCACCGCCTTTTTTAGAATCTGTTCCGGCAGTTTCGAGCGCAACAAGTTCTACTACCACACCCGACTGAAGAAAAGAATACGCTTTTCAAGCCCGACCCAGTTCATGGCCAATGAAAAAAGTGTGGTTGATGAGTCATGGCCGGGCGATGTTATCGGTCTCTACGACAACGGATCGCTGAAAATCGGCGACTCGCTTACCGAAGGTGAAGAGCTGCATTTCCGTGGCATCCCGAGCTTCTCGCCTGAAATCTTCAAGGCGCTCGAAAACCGCGACCCGATGAAGGCCAAACAGCTCGACAAAGGGGTGCGCCAGCTCACCGAAGAGGGTGTTGCCCAGCTTTTCATACAGCACGGTGCCCGCAAAATTATCGGGACAGTTGGAGAGTTGCAGTTCGATGTCATCAAGTTCCGTCTGGAACACGAATATGGCGCCCAGTGCGACTTCACTCCCCTGCGCTTCAAAAAAGCATTCTGGATTACCGGCAGCAACAAGGAGATGCTCGAAGAGTTTCTGCGCCGCAAATGGAACGCCATTGCACACGACAAGGAAGATCACCCTGTCTTTTTTGCCGAAAGCGACTGGATGCTGAAAATTGCAAGGGATGACTACCCCGAGCTGGAGTTCCATACCACCTCAGAGTTCAAAACCGAGGGGTGAAGCCGTTTCTGAACGCCGAGTCAATCGGATCAATCTGAACTTGGCTTCCCCATTCTCCGATAAATGTCGGTGAACATTCGACTCTCGCAACCCATTCGGTTTGAGTCTGTTGATATTGGACGCTTTTCCGTGCAACATGCTGTACTCAGCTTGCTGCCTGTTTTTAAACGTGAAGCCAGATCATCAATGTTGGCAATGTCCTTTCGCTTAAAATCAAAGGAGGCATGAACAGCAAACTGACTACGGGACATAAACCAGGCGGAAGCCAGGGTCGCTGCCACGGTCATCGGGAGGGTCGTTACCACGATAAGAGGAGCGACAAAAATCCGCAAGGCTGTACCAGCTCCCGCCACGAATAACACGGTACGAACCCGTTTCCGGTCCTGCAGACACCTTTAGCTTTACAGTCGTCATAATACGTTCCGCCAAACCAGTCACTGCTCCACTCACTAACATTGCCGTGCATATTGTACAACCCCCACGCATTGGGAGCAAAACTGTCTGCTGCAACGGTGTTCTGCCGGCACACCCTTTTCTGATTATTGTTGTATGGATAGTTGCCGTAATCGTTTGCCTGATCACTCGTCAGGTTCTTGCCCGTACTAAACGGTGTTGTCGTGCCTGCGCGGCAGGCATACTCACGCTCCGCCTCCGTTGGCAAGCGAAACTTCTTCCCTGTCTGTTTTGACAACCATTCGCAATACGCTATGGCATCACTCCAGCTCACATGCACCACCGGATGATTCTCTTCATTCCGGGAGCGCACACTGCCCGATACTCCATAACGCCAGTTTACCCCGTCACCTCTTTGCACTTCACCATTTGAGGAGGTAATATCGCTGAAACATTCTTTTTCAGCATCTGTCCGGTACCCTGTCGAGGTAAACTCACCGCTGCATATCAGCACAAAGTCCTTCTTATGGCCGCTCTCAAGCTCCCCTACACCACCTGACAATGTATCTCGATCACAAATCGACTGTACTTTCATCTGTTGCTACCCGCTCCGGGTTTTGCAAAAATTTAAAGTATTTGACGGGTATTATATCATTTGTAAAGTGATTTTACAGACTATTTGCAAACTGCAGCTCCTGCTGCCTGTTCAGCTTAATGGATGGATGATGAAAGAAGGCTGCGATGAGCACTGCCATAGGGGGAGGCACTTGTTAACTGCTTAGAAATAAGAGAAACACTACACAACAAACGCATATTAAACGTATATTGGACTTTATTACTCCCTATCAGCCAGTGCGACAACTTAGACGAACATGAAACATTCTGACGATGCTATGTACGGTGCAAAAAATCACGGTAGGGACAAGGCACTTCATGAAGTGTTATGCATAAAGCCAACAGAGGTATATTAAATGGAACTGAGAGAAGATACCTTCATGCCAAAACAGACTGATCATCTACACAATCGAAATATGTATAACGAAAAGCGGGAGGAGGAGCTCGTCCTTGCAAACAAAGAACTTGCCTTTCAAAATATAGAGAAGGAAAAGCGGGCAGCGGAGCTCGTCCTTGCAAACAAGGAACTTGTCTTTCAAAATGAAGAGAAGGAAAAGCGGGCAGCGGAGCTCATCCTTGCAAACAAAGATATTGCCCGCCGCCTGCAAAACATTCAGGCTCTGCAACAAATTGACAAGGCCATCTTAGGCAGTCTAGACTTAAATCTGACGTTACATGTTGTTCTAGAACAAACTAAGGCTGAGTTACATGTTGATGCTGCTGCTATCTTGCTTTTAAATTCACAGACACAAATATTAGAGTTCGCCGCTGGTATTGGCTTTCGCAGTCAAGCCATTGAGCGTTCACACCTTCGACTGGGTGAAGGACTCGACGGACGCGCCGCATTGGAAGGAAGAGTAACAAGCATCACTAATCTGCAAAATATCGCTCAATTTGCACGCGCCCCGCTTTTTACAGAGGAAGGGTTTTTCAGTTACTTTAGTGCTCCGCTCATTGTCAAAGGTCAGGTCTGGGGTGCTTTGGAAGTCTTTCATAGGTCAGTGTTTACACCCAAACAGGATTGGTCTGATTTTCTTGAAGTTCTGGCTGGACAAACTGCCATTGCCGTAGATAACGCCATTCATATTGTTAGGTTACAACGATCAAACAGAGAATTGTTAGCCGCTTATGATTCCACTATAGAAGGCTGGTCACATGCGCTGGATTTACGCGATAATGAAACTGAAGGGCACACCCTGCGCGTTGCAGAAATAACTATGAAACTTGCGGGTATGACAGGAGTAAGTGAAACAGAATTAGTAAACATACGGCGCGGCGCACTTTTGCATGACATTGGCAAGATGGGTGTACCTGACCTCATTCTGCTTAAACCTGACAAGTTGACTGACGAAGAATGGGTTACCATGCGCAAACATCCAATTTTTGCTTTTGAATTACTCTCACCGATTGCATACTTACGACCTTCGCTGGACATTCCATATTGTCACCATGAAAAATGGGACGGGAGCGGCTATCCACGAGGGCTGAAAGGTGAGCAAATTCCTCTTGTGGCTCGCCTCTTTGCAGTTGTTGACGTTTGGGACGCTCTCCGCTCTGACCGTCCGTATCGACATGCCTGGACAAAGGAAAAAGTGATTGAGCATATCAAATCGCTATCGGGAACACACTTTGACCCAGCGGCAATAGAATTGTTTTTCAAGATGATGAATGACAAAAAGAATGCGTTTTTGTTTGGATCAGGGAGTTAACCTGTATTATTCACCAGACAATAAAATAAGGGAGGCTCGATCACACTAAATTGTTATATTGTTGATACTTAGACAACAGACAACCACTCAGCAACAATGCATCTCCCTTGCATCAATATTCACACCTCACAGCATTTTCAAGAGCCATTATTTCCCGATCATTCTCCGGTTTCCCTTGCCCCTGTTCAAGGCAAAAAAGTGCTCCTTGATTTCGAGCGCGGCAACACCACCAGCGATGCAGGTGTCATACTCCTCAGCGAGACTGAGTCCATGATCAGAATCATCTCGACACTTGCCCGCTGTATTACCGATGCCCGCCGATCCTCTTCGGTCATGCATTCGATGCATGATCTGCTCTCACAGCGGGTCTACCAGATCGGCTGCGGCTACGAGGACGGCGTGCGACGTGAAGTCGTGTAATAGAATTGTCCGGTAGAACGGACCCGCTGTTCAGTCAGCGGAGCTCGCCGACACATGCAAGATAAGCAATTGCCTTGTGTGAAGCTGTAGGAAAAGTACCCACAGGAAACTGAACTTGCTATATTTTCGTGGACAGTGTGAGAAGTCATATCTTCAAACAAAAGGAGATGTGAAAAATGACAGAGAAAGGCAACGAGAGTCGCAGAAAGTTCAGCAAAGAGTTCAAGGTTGATGCCGTTGAACTACTCATGCGAAGTAATAAATCATGCACAGAGATAGCCGACAGTTTAGGAATCAGGGCTGATTTGCTGCGCCGGTGGGAAAAGGAATATTCAGCAAACAAGGCGACACCATTTCCCGGAAGCGGGCATCTGAAAGATCCAGAAGAAGAACGGCTCCGCAAGCTGGAACGGGAACTTAGGGTTGTTACGGAGGAGCGAGATATTGTTACGGAGGAGCGAGATATCTTAAAAAAAGCGTTGGCTGTGTTCTCACGAGCCACCTTTTAAAGTATAGATTTATCGAGGGTTATAAGAAAATATTTGCTGTCAGAACCATGTGTCGTGTTCTGGATGTTTCTGTCAGCGGATCTTACCAGTGGACACAGCGTTCTGAAAGCAACCGTAGTAGAGAGACCTGGAACGTGAAGGAAGCCATCAATAGAATCCATAAGGAGAATCGAGAAATCTATGGTAGTCCTCGGATTGACGTATGTTTGGACTGGCAGTGGCTGGCTCTATCTGACGGTTATTATGGATCTGTACAATCGTGAAATTATCGGGCACTCATTCAGCAAGCGAATGAAGGCCGAAACAACGGGACATCCGGCTTTGGATATGGCATTGATGCACCGAAATCCACCTCGTGAAGTGGTCATTCATTCGGATCGAGGTATCCAGTATGCGAGTAAATCCTTCAGGAAGAAGCTGGTGAAACATGCCCTCATTCAAAGCATGAGCGGCAAGGGCAACTGCTATGACAACGCTGTCACAGAAAGCTTTTTCAAAACCCTGAAAACCGAATTGGTGTATACTGAACACTATCGAACAAGAGAAGAGGCCCGAGACAGCCTGTTTGAATTCATCGAAGTATTTTACAACCGGAAACGGAAACACTCAACCCTGGGGTATAAATCGCCGGTTGAGTTTTTACGTTATAAACAACAACTAATAGCTATGGCTTCTTAGGGTGTCCATTTTTTTGTTGCAAGTTCAATCCTGCCTGGCGCCTCTTGCGCGCCCAACACGCGCCTTTGGTGGCCGGTTTTCTGCACCGGGTCTTTA
>CAIMHT010000016.1 GCA_903840935.1 uncultured Chlorobiaceae bacterium | reverse complement strand
GATTCCTACTAATTCGCTATGCAAATAGGTCGATGGATTTTGCCTTCGCCTTTGAAAAATAAACCTTCTGCCAGATAGACTGATCGGCTCATTCTTTGGACGATTAGCTCAGTTGGTTAGAGCGCTACATTGACACTGTAGAGGTCAGAAGTTCGAATCTTCTATCGTCCACACCCCACTTAAAAGCCTGCAAAATAACAACTTGCAGGCTTTTTTCTTTCCCCTTAAAACGCTCGAAATCACTTCGTTTTTATCGTTTTTGATCGTTGTTGAGCCTTTTTTATATTGTTTTTGTTACGCCATTGCCACGCGAAAACGTACCTCTAACTTCATGGGGGCTATTATGAGACTTGTTTTAAGACATCGGGTTATGACTGGCAGGCAGCAACCAGGTTGCCATTCATTCTATCTTGAGATTTATCATAATGGGAAGCGCTCATATGAGCCTCTGGATATTGTTGCAGATCCAAAAGACAAGGCCAATTACCGGCAGACGATTCAATTTTGTCAGGATGTTATGGCCAAGCGCCAGCTTGAGCTGAAGGGATTGTCCACCGGTTTGAAAATATCACCGGCAGAGTATGACAGCGGTGATTTCCTCTCCTATTGCGGGCAGCTCGCCGATAAAACGTTGAATAAAAATACCCGGCAAAACTGGAAGGATGCCATTAAGAGTCTTGCCCGATTTGCTCCCGATGGCATCAGATTCAGGGATCTGAGTCATCAGTGGCTGGAGGCTTATCAGGGCTATCTTCTCAACGCACATGCACAAAATACTGCTCGAACCTATTCGACCAAAATCCGGCAGGCCATTTCAAAAGCTGAGCAGGAAGGATATGTTGTCGATAATCCTAACAGGATGGTTCCACAGATTCCGGAACATGAAGGAGAAATTAAATACCTTTACTTTGAAGAAATCATGCTTCTGGCCAAGACGCCGCACCGACATCTTGGGCGCAGAGCTGCTTTTCTGTTCAACTGCTTTGTTCCTGTGCGCTCCGGTGACCTTGTCAATATGAATGAATCGAATATAAGACCGGATGGCATCGGCGGTTTTGAGGTCTATTTCCGCCAGGCAAAAAAACAGCGGATAGAGTCTATTCCTGTTTCTGAACAGGGTATGGTTTATCTTCGGCAGGCTCGCGAGCTTGCAAAGAAGAGGCTCGGGAGAGAACTCAATGCAGACGACAAGATATTCAATATGGGACATAAAAAATGGTATGGTGGCATGTTGAAAGTCTGGGCACAGCGTGCTTTCGAGCTTTATGGGCATGAACTGTCGCATGAAATCCGCAACCATTTCAGTTGGGCATGCAAGGACATCTCCCCCCACTGGGCAAGGCATACCGGAGCAACGATGTTGTTGAACGCGGGTGCAGATCTTGACGCTGTAGGCGATATTCTCGGTCACCGGGATCGAAAAACCACCATGAGATACGCGAAAATTCATCCTCGCACTAAACGCAGTACCATTGCGATGATGCCATCTATCTAGGCATAAGGTACAAATGACAGGGACTTTCAAAAGTGGCGTAAACAAATGGGAATACATCGGTCACCACATAGTTCGCTCGTCCGATCTGTTTTTGCTTTGCGAGCAGGATCGCAATGATCCGGAGAGTGAGCCTCCTTTT
>CAIMHT010000015.1 GCA_903840935.1 uncultured Chlorobiaceae bacterium | reverse complement strand
GACCCTCATTATGTCTACCGATCCGGCCCACAGTCTGGGTGACTCACTCGATGTTCAGTTAGGACCTTCCCCGGTTAAAGTTGCTGAAAACCTCTGGGGTCAGGAAGTCAGCGTTTTTGGTGATCTCAATCTGAACTGGGATGTTGTCAGGGAACATTTTGCCCATTTGATGGAATCCCGGGGTATTGAGGGTGTTTATGCCGAGGAGATGGGTGTGCTTCCGGGTATGGAAGAGCTGTTTTCGCTCTCGTATATCAAGCGTTATAATGAGCAGCAGGAGTATGACCTCCTTGTGGTTGACTGTGCGCCTACCGGCGAAACCCTTCGCCTGCTCTCTCTGCCTGAAACATTTGGATGGTTTATCAAGCTGATCCGCAATGTTGAGAAATTCATGGTGAAACCCGTTATCAGGCCTCTTTCAAAGAAAATCAAGAAAATAGACGATTTCGTAGCTCCGGTAGAGGTTTATGACAAGGTTGACAACCTCTTCTCTTCTACGGAAGGGATTATTGATTTGCTGGCCGACAGCTCCAAAACAACCATGCGTCTGGTCATGAACCCTGAAAAGATGGTTATCAAGGAGTCTATGCGCGCCTTGACCTATCTTAATCTCTATGGCATTACCGTTGACCGTATTACCATTAACCGTGTCATGCCGGACCAGAGCCCCGATCCTTATTTCCAGAAGTGGCGTGCCATTCAGCAGAAGTATATTGAGCAGATCCAGGAAGCTTTTGCTCCAATCCCCATCACTGAAGTACCGTTGTTTGATGATGAGGTTGTCGGTGTAGCGATGCTTCGCAGGGTAGGTGAAAAGGTGTATGGTGACTTGAATCCTCTCGATATTTTCTTTAACGAGAACCCTATTGATATCAAAAAGGTTTCTGATGGTCACTACAAGGTGCGTGTCAGATTGCCGTTTATGGAGAATATGGGACTGGAACCGAAAATCCTCAAGCTTGGCGATGATCTTACCATCCGTATTGGTGATTATCAGAAGATTGTGGCTTTGCCGATTTTCCTTGCAGGAATGGAGTCAACAGGCGCATCTTATGAAGACAAGTGGCTGAGTATTGATTTCGAGAAGGCTAAGTAAGTCGGCTTGTTGCACAGCCCTTATCATTCAGTTTTGCATACAACAAAAAACCTGCCGGCAAGGCAGGTTTTTTGTTGAGCGTCTCTATTCAGAGCGAGACAAGATTGGCGACATCAACGCCATTAACCCCCCTTATTTCATCAAGCAGTGCCGTCGTAACATTGCCATCAACAACAATTGCGGTCATCGCAACCTTTTTTTCCTCATCCCTTGAGAGTGCTACGTAAGCAACATTCAGGTTATGCTGCAAGAGTAACTGGGTGACATGGGCAATAACACCCGGTTTGTCACTATTGTTGTAGATGATGATGTTTCCTTCAGGCTTGAATTCCACAAGAAAGCGGTCGATCATCACAATCCGTATCTCTTTTTCACCAAAGACCGTTCCTCCGATCATCCGTTTTGTCGCTCCGGTTTCAATTTCTATACGGATGAGGTTGGTATAATCCGGATTCTCTTTTTCAAACTTCTGTTCCAGACTTATGCCGCACTCCTTTGCCATAGTGAATGCATTGATGTAGTTGGTATCTTTAGATTGCCGGACATCAAGAAACCCTTTTAGTGCCGCTGCGGTAATGACCTCATTGAAGGTATGAAGGAACTCTCCGGAGGTTCTGACGGTCATTTTGCTCGCCTGGTCTGGCACCATCTGTGCCAGTATGGCACCGAGTTTTTCGGCCAGCGCAAGGTATGAGCTCACTCCTGGAGCCTGTGCCAGTTCGACAGCCGAGGCATTGACCGCTCCCTGAAGCTGTCCTGTGCGTTTCCATGCAACAATTTGTTCTGCTATCTGTATGGCGACTTTTTCCTGTGCTTCGTTGGTGGAGGCGGCTATATGCGGTGTAGCAATCACCTGTTCGAGTTTGAGAAGAGGATTGTCCGGTTTGACCGGCTCGGTCTCAAAAACATCAAGTGCCGCCGTGGCAACTTTTCCGGAAAGAATGGCTTCCGCAAGGTCAGCTTCATTAATGATTCCTCCCCTGGCACAGTTGATGATGATAACGCCTTGCTTCATCAGCTCAATTGTCTTTTTTGAAATCAGGTTACGGGTTGATTCATTGAGCGATGAGTGGATGGTGATAAAATCGGCACGTATGAAATTTTCATGCAGGGGCAGAAGCTCAATGTTGAGTTTTGCAGCATATTCGTCGGGAATCATGGGGTCATAGGCTATTGTTTTCATTCCGAACGCCTGCATGCGGGATGCTACCTCACGCCCGATTTTCCCAAGACCGATAATGGAGAGTGTTTTGCCTTCAAGTTCTACGCCGGAAAATTTTGTCTTGTTCCAGTTTCCCTGCTTGAGGTCTGCCGTTGCCTGGGGAATACGACGCGCTGCGGAAAGCATCATGGCACAGGTATGCTCGGCGGCGGAAACGGTGTTTCCTCCGGGCGTATTCATTACAATAATGCCGTTTCGTGTTGCTGCTTCAATGTCGATATTGTCGACTCCGGCACCAGCCCTTCCGATAAGTTGCAGCTTTGTGCCGCACTCGATAATTTCAGCAGTAACTTTTGTTGCACTTCTGACGATCAGCTTATCGAAGCCGCCGATGATCTCTTTGAGTTCTTCCTTGCTGATTTTCGGCTTTTCGGTCACCGTAAAGCCGTTTTGTGCCAGGATCTGACCGCATTGAGGATCAATACCGTCAGTGATCAGTACATTCATGTTTTTTTTATTATTGGTTTTCGCGGAATTTGTTTGGCTAAGGCCTCCAAAGGCGGTTTATGCCTTTGTGCCAGCAGCGTCATTCTTTGCTGCTGTAATATATTTTTTTTGAGGTTACTATTATTAAAGAAAACTTGTTGCACAGGGGATCCCTTCAACCATGAGCCTATGAATTACCCTCTGTTTTGCAGGGCCGGAGCATTTTGGCGGGAAATTATCGGTATGGTTGTTCATGATATTCGTGTGGTTTTTTTATCTTGCCTCTTGTAAATTCTAATGAGGTTATTATTGTTGTAAAACGAATGGAACAGTTACATGATTTAAGAGTTTCACGAATTATCCGTCTTTCTTCACCACGGGCATTCAAGGAGATGTTGCCGGTGGATGAGCGTATTGCGGCTACCGTTACTGCCGGACGTCGTGAAGTTGAGAATATATTAACCGGCAAAGATTTGAGGTTGCTGGTGATTGTCGGGCCCTGTTCGATTCATGATATGGACGCTGCACGTGAGTACGCAACCCGTCTCTCGGTGTTGCGCACTGAACTGCAGAGTGATCTTTGTCTCATGATGAGGGTTTACTTTGAAAAACCACGGACGACCATTGGCTGGAAAGGGTTTATCAATGATCCGCATCTGGATGATACCTATGATATTGAGCATGGCCTTTATCATGCCCGCAAGCTTTTGCTTGAAATCAATGAAATGGGGTTGCCAGCCGCAACTGAATTTCTCGATCCCATATCGCCACAGTATGTTGCCGATCTGGTGAGCTGGGCGGCAATCGGGGCAAGGACTATCGAGTCGCAGACGCACCGCCAGATGGCCAGCGGCCTTTCCATGCCGGTTGGCTTTAAAAACTCGACCGATGGCCGTCTTAATGTCGCTGTTGATGCGATCCGTTCAGCAATGCATCCGCACAGTTTTCTTGGTATTGACCAGGAGGGGCACAGCAGTGTCATTACGACAAAAGGAAACCCGTTCGGGCATCTTGTGCTGCGTGGTGGTGAACGACCTAATTATGACTCGGCAAGCATCGCTCTTGCTGAATCCTGGATTGGCAAGGCTGGTTTGGAGCAGTCGCTGCTTGTTGATTGCAGTCATGCCAATTCAGGTAAAAAGCATGAACTGCAGTTGAGTGTCTGGGAAAATATACTGAAACAGAAAAAAGAGGGTAATAAAAGTATTGTCGGCGTCATGATTGAAAGTAATCTTTACTGCGGCAATCAGCCATTCCCTGAGGATCCTGACAAGCTCAGGTATGGGGTCTCCATTACTGATGAGTGTCTTTCATGGGAAGAGAGCGAGCGCATGCTTCGTGAAGGGGCTGCGGTCATGCACAAGCTTCTTCACTGAGGACAGGTTGAACACTTTCCGGGCGTTCACCCCAATGTTTTCTCCGCTTGCCGGTATTTCCGGTAAAGCAGGGTGTTTGCACTTGGTTTGCTTGCAAATATACAAGTCTATTATCATCACAAAACAGGGAGGGATCGTATGGCAATAGAGATTCGGCAGGTTCAGAATAAAAAAGATCGAAAAGAGTTTATCAAATTTGCATGGCAGATCTATCGGAATGACCCGGAACTCAATAAAAACTGGGTACCTCCCGTTATTGATGATTACATGAAAACGCTTGATACCGATAAGTTTCCGTTGTATGATCATGCTGATCTCGCCATGTTTACGGCCTGGAAGGATGGGGTTATGGCAGGAACTATTGCGGCTGTTGAAAACCGGCGGCATAATGAGTTTCATGCCGACAAGGTTGGTTTCTGGGGTTTTTTTGAGTGTATCAATAACCAGGATGTGGCCAACGCTTTGTTTGATGCGGCTGCCGGATGGCTGAAAAAAAAGGGACTTAATGCCATGCGTGGACCGGTCAGTCCATCGATGAATGATCAGTGCGGCATGTTGACCAGAGGATATGACAGCCCGCCGGTTTTTCTCATGCTTTACAATCCGCCCTACTACAATAATCTTGTTTTGAAGTATGGTCACCGTATCGGGCAGGAACTGCTTGCATGGTATATCGACCAGAAAATTATTGATATTGAACGCCTGCGCCGCATTGCCGGCCATGTGATGAAAAGGGAAGGGTTGACGGTACGGATTATGAATATGAAGGATTTTGATCGTGAAATTGATCGTATCCGAGATATCTACAATAAGGCGTGGGAAAAAAACTGGGGCTTTGTGCCCATGACTGAAAAGGAGTTCAATTTTCTTGCAAAAAGCCTTAAACCTCTTGCAAATCCGCACTATATCTACTTTGTTGAGGATCGCAACAAGCGCACGGTCGGCTTTTCGCTCTCGCTACCCGATGTGAATCAGGCACTGAAACATGTCAATGGCAACCCCTTCTCACCACTTGGTCTGATGAAATATCTCTGGTACAGTCGCAAAATCACCATGGTTCGTACCATAACCATGGGCGTGTTGCCGGAATATCGAAACAAGGGTGTTGACAGTATTCTCAATACCCAGATTGCCGATTATGGAGGCAAACACGGGGTATTTGCCAGTGAGATGAGCTGGGTGCTCAAAGCAAATGAGTCTATGAGCAAGTTGGCAAAGGTTATCGGAGGAAAGCCCTACAAGGAGTATGTTATTTACGAAGCTGATCTTTAGCCTTGAGTCCGCAGACGCACAAAAAAAAGAGACCGTTTCTGGCGGTCTCTTTTTTTTGTGCCTGATTCAAGAAAAGAACATTGAGGAATTTCAGCTCAGAATGATGCCATAAAAACCAGGTGCGACGCTTCGGTGTTCGGGTTGTAGATATAAGATGCTGTGTAGCGATCTTTTGAAACCGATATACCGGTGTTGACAAGAGCAATATTATCATCTTTCGCTGCGCCGTAGTAATCTTCATTACCGAAACCAACAACACCTTTTGCCGTGTAGCCATCCTTGTTGTAGAATTTGTAGCCAGCTTCAAAATACTTTGCATTTTTGTATCCGAGGCTTGTATCATTGCCGGCTACGTTGATTGCTGCAAGCAGGCTGAGATTATCCTGTGCATAGCCGACGCTGAGCTCAACCACGTTCGGTCCGTCATTGCTGAAGTCGAACGATTTGTCGTTGCTGCCAACAGGAACAAAATAATCGGTTGCGGTCAGACTGAATGGCCCAACAGGAACGGTAGCATACAGATCAACTTCCTTGTACCTGCTGTGGTTGTTTTCGGTTACGGCATAGGAACCCCATCCACCAACAACAATACCGCTACCAGCAAAAGTGTAGGAGAGGGCTGGCTGAATTGCCGCTGAATTACCAATTTCGATACCTCTCCATACATAGCTGGTGACCGCATCGGCACCAATTTTAAATCCTTCAGCCTGGGCGGTACCTCCGAATCCTGCAAAAAGTGCAACGGCGAGGGTTAAAAGTTTTGCTGTTTTTTTCATCGACCTGCTCCTGTGTTTTTGTGTTGTAATTGTATCAGTTATTTTCTTTTTTTCCTTTTCTAAAAAAAATACTGAATCCTTTAAGAAAACCTTCGTTGACAATATAAATAATTAATGAAATAATACAAATCAGTAACAATTGTTAGGCGTATCCGTGTTTTTGCTTAATTAAGTTATGACTTCTGTAATTTTTCAGCGTTTGTTTGAAGGCTTGCTTCATGGTACATTCACTTCATCGATTGAAAGAGTCGCAATAATGAAATTTATGTTATGAAGCGATCTGAAATTGTGCTGCAAGGCGGATACTCCGGATATGAAGCCTTGAATGGGTTTGTCGCATCGTTTGCCGAGGGCGAAGGGTACAGCAGCTTGTTTGTCGAGCGCCTTCAGCTTGCTATGAAGGAGGCTTTTGTCAATGCTGTCAAGCATGGTAACAGAGAACAGGACGCGTTGAGGGTCTCCTGTACGTTTACGGCTTTTGCTGGCGTGCTTCTGGCTTCTGTCAGGGATTGCGGAAAAGGGTTTAATCCCGATGAACTGCCTGACCCTGTTAATCCCCTTAATATCTTGAGGCTGTCAGGAAGGGGCATCCATATTATCCGAAGCATTGCCGAAATCATTGCTCTGGAGCGTGAAGGGGATGGATCGGTACTGCGGCTGCGTTACCGTCCCTTTTAATGATTGATTCCGCTGGACTATCATGATTTGTCTGAAATTTTAAACAGGTTAACAACTATTACAACATGGCTTTATCACGAAGCGCAGTCTGGAATGCTCTTGCAGCACACAAACAGGAAATTGAACAAATGCATATACGCGAGATGTTTCAGCAGGAGGATGATCGGTTTGAGCGCTTCTCCATTCAGTGGGGCGAACTGCTGCTCGACTATTCAAAAAACAGGATCACCCCCCGAACCATGGAGCTGCTTGTGGAACTTGCGCGTAGCGTTGAGCTTGAAAAAAAGCTTGATGAGATGTTTGAGGGTGCACCAATCAACTTTACAGAAGGGCGTGCGGTGCTTCATACCGCTCTTCGCAGGCCTCCAGGCTACTTGCTTGAAGTTGACGGCATTGATCTTTCAGTGGAAATTGCCGATGTGCTTGCCCAGATGAAAGAGTGCTGTGAGCGGATTATTTCGGGCTCATGGAAGGGATATACCGGCAAGCGGATGACCGATGTGGTCAATATCGGTATCGGTGGTTCCGATCTCGGCCCCTTCATGGTAACCGAGGCGCTCCGTCCTTTTGCCCATGGCAATCTCCAGGTTCATTTTGTCTCCAATATTGATGGCACCCATATCTGCGAGACCCTGAAAAAGCTCAATCCGGAGACGACGCTTTTTGTCATTGCATCAAAAACCTTTACCACCCAGGAGACGCTGACCAATGCCATGAGCGCCCGTGAATGGTTTTTGACTCATGCCATCGACCAATCGCATATTGCCAGGCATTTTGTGGCTGTCTCAACCAACCGCTCAAAGGTTGTGGAGTTTGGCATTGATGAAGCAAACATGTTCAGGTTCTGGGAATGGGTTGGCGGTCGTTACTCCCTCTGGTCTTCAATCGGGCTCTCCATCGCGCTTTTTCTCGGCTTTGACCGTTTTCAGGAGCTGCTCGATGGCGCATACGCGATGGACGAGCATTTCCGTCATGAGCCCTTTGAACGCAATATTCCGGTCATTCTTGCCCTGCTTGGTGTCTGGTACAATAATTTTTTCGATGTTTCCTCATACGCCCTCATTCCTTACGACCAGTACCTGCACCGCTTTCCCGCCTATCTTCAGCAGCTCGACATGGAGAGCAACGGCAAGCGGGTTGACAAGCAAGGCCAGAGGGTTGCTTGTGCAACGGGGCCGGTGATCTGGGGCGAACCGGGCACCAATTCACAGCACGCTTTTTTTCAGTTGCTGCACCAGAGCCCCAATTTTATTCCCGCAGATTTTATTGTGCCGCTCAAAACCCAAAACCCGGCAGGGGAGCATCATGATATTTTGCTTGCCAACTGTTTTGCTCAGACCGAAGCACTCATGAAGGGCAAAAATGAGCATGAGGTGCGTCAGGAACTTGAAGCAGCCGGTGTTGAGCCTTTAGAGCTTGAAGCTCTGCTGCCGCACAAGGTTTTTCCAGGAAACCGTCCGACAAACACGCTACTCTTCAATGAACTCAATCCCTTTGCTCTGGGGAGCCTCATTGCCCTGTATGAGCACAAGGTGTTTGTGCAGGGCGTTATCTGGGGGGTAAATTCCTTCGACCAGTGGGGTGTCGAACTCGGCAAGCAACTGGCAAAAGCCATTTTCCCTGAAATCCAGGGGGAGGAGAGGGTTTCTGGCCATGACAGTTCGACCAATGCCCTGATCAACAGGTACCGCGAAGCACGAATCAAGAAGATGGCTGATTGATAATCCTCCGAATACAGACAAAAAGTTGAGACACAGAAAAGCCGCCTTATTACGGGCGGCTTTTCTGCGTTCACGAAAGATTGCCTCTTTTTTGTTCGGCTAATCTTTATTATACATCGATTCATCTCCACTCTCGCCGGTTCGTATGCGATAGGATTCTTCAATATTCCAGACAAAGATCTTGCCGTCACCGATCTCACCGGTATACGCTGTTTTCAAAAGACAATCGACTGTTTTTCGAAGATTGATGTCGCGAACAACAATCGAGAGCGTCAAACGTGAAATATAGTCAGTATCAGCAGAGCCACGGAAGACATCCTTTTTTTTGCGTTCATTCCCAACCCCGAATGTTTCGGTATAGGAAAAGAAGTCGATATCAATGGCGTGCAATGCCGCTTTCACCTCTTCAAATTTTGAACGCCTTATAATTGCCTCTATTTTTTTCATAATAGATTTATTTTTAATGAGTTAGTGTTTATTAAAAATGAAAGCGTACGGTAATTCAAAAATGAGAAAATTTGCAGGTAAAGTTTCTCATTTTTATCCTGTGTAACTGACTGACTGAAAACAGGAACATATTACCACTTCTGTTTTCAGTCAGTTTGTTGTTACATCAGTTGGTATACGCTTCTGCGCCATGTTCAAAAACATCCAATCCGCCAACTCCGGTTTCACCTTCAGGCTCAACGCGTAACTTGAATGGGTGGGGTAGTTTGTTGATGACCAGCATGACAATGAACGCAACAACAAAGGTCGAGAGTGTAATAATTGCATTTCCGACAAATTGTGCAAGGAATACATTCCAGCCTCCTCCGTAAAACAATCCAGTCACAGGAGCAGAGTTGTCCGGACCGAAAGGAGTGGTACATCCAAACTCTCCACTGGCAAAAAGACCGATCGCCCAGGTTCCGAAAATACCATTGAATCCATGCACCGAAACCGCACCAACCGGATCATCAATGCGCAGATATTCAAGCAGGTAGATGCCACCAAAAACAATCGCACCAGCAATGAGACCGATGATAACTGCTCCAAATGGTGAAACCCAGTAGCATGGAGCCGTTATGGCAACCAGTCCGCCGAGGAGACCGTTCACCGTAAAGCCAACGTCAAACTTCCCTTTGAAAGAGCCAATATAAAAAGCGAGAAACATGGCACTCAATGCACCGCCGCATGCCGCCAGTGTTGTATTTGCAGCCACGCGGCCAACACCTGCGGCATCCATTGCCGAAAGAGTGCTGCCAGGGTTAAATCCGTACCATCCGAACCACAAGAGGAAGGCTCCTGTAACAGCAACGGGCAAGTTGTGTGCAGCAGGCAGACCACCCCTCTCTTTGTCATCCCGCAGGAATACGCGACCAATACGAGGCCCCAACACAATGGCGCCTGCCAAAGAAACAACACCACCAATGGTATGCACAACTGTGGAACCTGCGAAATCGCGGAAAGGATTACCTAGTCCAGGCAGGAAATTTCCGGGAGTTCCCATGGTTACGAGGAAGCCGTCCGGACCCCAGGCCCAGTGACCAATAATTGGATAAATCAGAGCCGTTACAACGATACTGTAAAGAATATCGCCACGGAAACTGGTCCGTCCAATCATCGCACCAGATGTAATTGTTGAAGCGGTATCAGCAAAGGCAAACTGGAACACCCAGTGTGCAAGGAGCGCTACGCCGGTTGTTCCGTACGTGGCAGGCGCACCCTGCAAAAAGAACCACTTTTGCCCGATAAAACCGTTGCCTTCACTGAACATGAATGCATAGCCGATTGCCCAGAAAGAGATGCCGCAAATAGCCGTGTCGAGCACGCACTCAATAAGGACGTTAACGGTTTCCCGTTTTCTGGCAAATCCTGCTTCAAGCATCACAAATCCAGCCTGCATGCCAAAAACGAGGGCTGCTGCGATCAATGTCCACAGGGTATTGATCGAGTTAATCAGATTTGTTTCAATCGGAGAATAGGTTACTGCGGCGTTGGCAGGTGTACCTATAATTCCGGTTAAGGTGTTCATGGACAGGAGGACTAAAAAGAGTCCGATCATCTTTCCTGCAAAAATGGTTAGCCCAAGTTTCCAGTTTTTTTGTTTCGACATATTTTCCCTGATTCGGGTAAAATAGCCCCTCCTTTCGAGACTGACTGTTCCTGATTTCATAGGATGTTTGTTTTGATGGTTAAGAAGTTGTTTGGGTCTGGCTCCTGTTCATGAATTAATTCGTGTTATAAATTAAGGCTCAGCTCAAAAGTAGTATAAAATATTTAATAAAAAAATACATTTATGTAAATAATGTTAGGTTTTTATGGCAAACCACAAGAAAAGCGACTTTTATGTCAAAAAAAAGCCATCAATGCCGCGAGTGGCATTGATTTGCGGGCGATAAAGCCATCCACTGACTGAGAAACAGTTTTTCACTACTATTATAGCCTGACAATGGTTCAACTGATCGTTAAGAGGGCTTGCGGTGCTGTTGCAGGGGGCTACATGAGGTTCTGGGGATCAACATCGACCGTGAAGCTTAGCCCTGCGGACCGGAAGCGGGAGGTGATGTCGTCGCTCATCTGTTTGACGAAAAGGGGTGAGAGTTTACCATCGAAGAGTTTGACGACTACATGGTATCGGTATCGGCCCCGTATTTTTGCAATACAAGCTGGTGCTGGCCCAAGAATGACCCCTTTTTCTGCAGGAAGTTGCAGTGCCAGCGTGTTTTTGCAAGAGAGCGCGGCCGATTCGGCCTGTTTTTCATCCCCGGCACTGCACTCGAATTTTATGAGCCGGGAGGCGGGAGGGTAGCGGAGCTCTTTTCTGATGGCCATTTCCTGGAGAAAAAACTTTTCATAGCTCTCCTTTCCCTGCAAAAGAGCGGGGAAAACATCGTTCTCCATGTTGTAAACCTGGAAATAGACCTCTCCCGGCATCGAAGAGCGTCCTGCACGTCCGGCAACCTGGGTGAGCAGTGAAAATGTCTTCTCTGAAGCGCGGAAATCAGGGATGTTGAGGCCGATATCAGCCATGAGCACGCCGACAAGGGTGACCGCCGGAAAATCGAGTCCTTTGGCTACCATTTGTGTGCCGAGCAGAATTCTCGCCTTGCGGTCATGAAACTCCTTGAGGATCCGGCCGTGAGAGCCTTTTGTGAAGGTGGTATCGACATCCATACGGAGGATTTTTTCTTCAGGGAAGAGGGTTCGCAGCTCCTCCTCAATGCGTTCGGTACCACTGCTTTTATAAAAAAGGTTGGTCGAAGAACACTTCATGCACGACTCCGTGAATCTTGAGGTATGGCCGCAGTAGTGGCAGCGAAGCTGTTTCTGTGTGGCGTGGTAGACCAGTGGAATATTGCAGAAGCGGCAGAAAGGGATGTGGCCACATGCCAGACAGAGGATGCTTCCGGCAAACCCTCTCCGGTTTTGCAGAAGAATAACCTGCTCGTCTTTTTCAAGACGGATTTCTATCTGTCGGCAGAGCAGCTCTGAAATCGATGCAGAAGCCTTTGGGCTTCCTTTCATCCAGATAAGCGTGAGCGTGGGTATGGTTGCCCCATCAACCCGTTCCGGGAGATTGACCAGGGTGTATTTACCCGTAACAGCGTTGTTGTAAGACTCAAACGAAGGTGTTGCCGAACCAAGTACGCAGATCGCCTGGCTGAACATTGCCCTCATGATTGCCGTATCCCTTGCATGGTAGCGAGGATTGCGATCCTGCTTGTAGGCGCTGTCATGCTCTTCGTCCACAATGATTGCACCGAGGTTTTCAAGTGGAGCAAAGATGGTTGAACGGGCGCCAAGGGCAATTTTGGTCTTTCCAAGTCGGAGATTGTGCCAGGCATCATATTTCTCCTGGTTGCTCATGGCACTGTGAAGAATGGTGATCTCTTCATGAAAATGCTCACGGAAGCGGGCTGCTGTCTGGGGGGTCAGGGCTATTTCCGGGACCAGCACAATGGCGGTTTTTCCTGCCGCAAGAACTCTTTTCAGCAGCTCGATATAGATCAGGGTTTTTCCGCTTCCGGTCACGCCATGAAGCAGGAAGGTGCTGTATTCCCCCTTGTCGAACGCAGCAATCAATTGCTCAAGCGCTCTTTGCTGTAAAGCTGTCGGCGTTTTTGGTGATTGCGGCGTTTCGGCAAAGCCGGTTGTGAAAAGGCTTGTTCGCTCCATCAGAAATTTTTCAACAAATCCCTTTTTTTCGAGGGCATTGAGCGTCTCTCTTGAGCTGCCGATGGTTTCGGCGAAAGCACCTCCGTCACCGAGAGAGGCCAGTTTCCTGATCGCTTCAAGCTGTTTCGGCGAGCTTTTCAGCATCTCCTCTATATTTTCCGGTATTGCGCGACTCAGGCTATAAGCAAGTTTCTGCCTCGCTTTTGTAGATGAAAACTTTTTTGAGAGCCTCAACTCTCCTCCCCGCTCAAGCGCAGCAATGGTGCGATAAAGCTGTTTTTTGCCGATCCGGCGCTGCAACTGATTAACCGTTAGTCGCTTTTCGACCATCATCACCTGCATGATGGTGCGCCGGAGTGCCGTGTTGATGACCTTCTGAGCATCGCTCTTGAGCGCAAAATCGGTCATTTCAACGACATCATGAACCGTCGTTCTTACTGCTGCAGGGAGGGCTGCCGTGAGGGTATCAACTCTTCTTGTGAGATAATAATCGGCCATCCACTCGGTAAGTCGCAACAGGGAGGCATTGAGCACAGGCTCTCCGCCGTAGAGCAGATCGAGCAGTTCCATGCATGATACTTCGCTACCATGCTGGTTTGTGAGGCTCAGAATGTAGCCGATGGAGACCCTTCCTGTTCCTGTTTTTGCCGACATGAGTACCATGCATCCCGGCCGGATGTCGATCTCAAGGGTATCGGGCACCAAGACAAAAAATGGCTCCCCCCTGAATACTGTTTCTGCTGCAATCAGAGCATACATGGTGACGAATTAAAAAAGCCAGCACCGTGGGTACTGACTTTTTTATTTGATTCTTTTCGTTCGGGGTTCTCAGGCAAGCAGCACTTCCAGAATCCTGTCGCGGATCTCCTCGACCATCCCTGTTCCTTCAATCTTGTAATAGCGAGGATGATCGGAGGCTTCGTTCTGTGACAAGCTTGTATAATATGCAATCAATGGTGCGGTTTGAGCGTGATAAACTTCAAGCCGTTTTTTAACCGTATATTCGTGATCATCCTCTCTTTGGATCAGTGGCTCTCCGGTTTCATCATCAAAACCCGCTCTTTTCGGCGGATTAAAGAGCACATGATAGGTTCTGCCAGATCCAAGGTGTACACGCCGTCCACTCATCCTTTCGATAATATCTTTATCGTCAACATTGATTTCTATAATATGGTCGATGTGGATTCCATCTTTTCTCAATGCTTCGGCTTGGTTAAGGGTACGGGGAAATCCATCGAAAAGACATCCATTGGCGCAGTCGCTCTCCGTCAATCGTTCTTTTACAAGACCGATAATGATTTCGTCGGAGACAAGTTGCCCGCTATCCATCACTTTTTTTGCCGCAATCCCCAGAGGGGTACCCGAGTTTACCGCAGAACGCAACATGTCGCCAGTCGATATTTGCGGTATACCGAGGGTTTTTGATATAAAGTTCGACTGCGTGCCTTTCCCGACCCCCGGTGCTCCCAGTAGAATAATTCTCATCAAACTGATTTTATAGGGTTTTTTTTGTCGTAACAATCATGATTTTTGGCTTTGGTGGCCTTGTTTCTTCTGCGGTCATATCGGCTGCGGGGGCGCTTGTCGATGATCCATTTTGAACTTCAGCGCCTGGGAGGGGAGATTCGGCAAGGAGTGCCTCGTCATTTTTAGCGGCGGGTTTGAGCAGGATAGTCTGTTTTGCAGGCTTTTTCTTGAATTCGATTGCGGTGCCTTTCGGGGTGCCTTCAGGTTGCGACTGATGCTGCAATTGAAGATCATCAAAAATCTGCTGGCAAGCAGCGGCAGATCCCTGTAAATCAAGGGAGCGGTATTGGTAATCCTCATCGCTGATTTGTTCTGTCCGGAACGAGAAATCCATTGCACCGAGCATCATTCTGATCGCGCGGCGGCTTTCACCAAGGTCGCCCTTTGATTCTATATGGGTTGCCGCTTTTGCATTGACCGTGGTGATGAAACGACCGTTGATATCCTTTTCCTCAAGAAGCCCGAAAGTAACATTGATTTTCAGTCCAAAAAGGATAAAGGAGCTCACTTCGGCTCGAATGGTAACCATGCCGCCCACGGCTGTTCTTTCGCTTATCAGGTTCCAGCCAATCCAGTGATCAACTTTACTGAGAATAAATTCCGAGACGTCGGCAATTGGTCTGTCGTACCGTCGAACCTTCAGTTCACTGAAAACGGGATTTTCCGAGGTGTGCGTCGCATTGGTGGTAAGACCATGGCAAGCTTTGGTAAATTCACTTTTGAACGGAATAAAATCGATCAACTCCATGATTCTCAAGACGGTTAGAGATTATTGCGGGTTCGGCATCCCGACTGTTGCCAGTTGGCCACATGCCGCATTAATGGGAGTGCCGTAGCTTTTTCTGACTGTGACATGCAGTCCCGAATTCATAAGATACTGCTGAAACAGCTCTCGGGCAGCAATATAAACAGGCTTGAATTTAATATTATTGATTGAATTGTAATCAATCAAATTTATTTTGCACAAAAACGTTTTCGCAAACCGGGCAAGCACCCTGGCATCATCGAGGGAGTCATTGATCCCCCTGAGGAGCAGATAAACAATGGTAACCGGCATTCCTGTCGAGGAGCTGTACTCACCAAGTGATTTACCCAGCTCCTTGATTGGATATTGCCGGGCCGCGATCGGCATCAGCGACTCACGTTTCTCTTGATCGGCGGAATGGAGCGAAACAGCAAGCTTTGTCTTCATGCCCGACTTTCCAAGCCGCTGGATTTCAGGGATAACGCCCACCGTTGAAATAGTTATTCTTTTCTGCGAAAGGCAAAAACGGTAATTTCGCGTCGTAAGGGTTTCAATGGCCTCAATGACGTTATCGGTGTTCAGCAACGGTTCACCCATTCCCATAAACACAATGTTGGTAAGGGTTTTGCCTGGCTCTCTTGCGGCAACCAGCTCGTTGAGTGCGTAGATTTGACCGGTAATCTCTCCGGCAGTGAGATTACGCCGAAACCCCATTCTTCCCGTAGCACAAAAAGGGCACTGCAACGGACAGCCGATCTGCGATGAAACGCAGGCAGTCATCCTGTTTTCCGATGCAATCAGGACGCTTTCAACCCTGCTGCCGTCTTGCAACTCCAGCAGGATTTTTTGTGTCGGATTCTCGCAACCCTCTTCAAGGCACTCCTGATGGTCAACAGCCCTCAACTGGTGGATTGAAAAACTCTCGGCAAGCTTTTTGCGCAACGCAAGACTCAGTATGGTCATCTCATCAAAACTTGCTGCACGGTGGCTGAAAAGCCATTGATGTATCTGTGTTGCCCTGAAAGAAGGCTCTCCCAGTGCACTCAGTGTTTGCTGAAGTTCCTTGAGTGTCAGATCGGTTATATTCTGGAGCGGTTCGGTCATCAAATGGGATTGTATTATGAAAAAAATTATTGACTTGTAAAATAACCTTCTTTGCGCAATTTACAGGGATGGAAATTGTTAATTTCTGAAAATGATTTTCACTGCTGTTCAAAAGGGCAGATAAGGAGTAAATATTGTGGCTGAACTGCTCTTGAGCAAGGTGCTGGCCATTCAGCAGCATAGCCTTGAACGGGATCACCTGGTTGTGAGAGAGAGGCTGGCAAATGTTGATCAGTTTAACGCAGTAATCATTACCCGTTCTTATCACGGCGATACATGACAAAACGTTCTTACTGTTTTCTGCAAGGCATATTCTATACGTTTAAAATACGCATTTTTTGCGGAAGCAAAAGTCGCTACCCCCGTTAAAAACTTTGTTGGTGCATGTGCATACATCCGCTTTTGATTTTTTATAATTTTTGACGAATAAAAACATAATGCAATACGCTCATTTACCAACTGGCTATATCATCTCAGATCTTTTATTCAGAAGATTCCGGAAATCTGATGTGTCGTACAAAACGTTTATATTTTCTGGTATGATCGGGGCAATAGCGCCCGACTTTGATATGATTTATTTCTTTTTCAAAGATCATGTTCTCCACCATACGCACAGGTTTTACAGTCATTATCCCTTCGTTTGGTTCTCTCTGTTACTCATATCACTTTTATGGATGTTGTTCAATAATTATCAGAGTCAAAACCCTGCATTAGCTGTGATTTTTACCCTTAATGGATTTTTCCATTTGATTTTAGATACTATTGAAGGTCAGATATACTGGTTAGCTCGACCTGGAACAGTTGGTCATTCATTTGGAATTGAACCATATATTCCATGGACGTCAGCAAGTATTGAGCTCTTTATTCTGCTCGGAGCATTATGTTTATGGAGTAAGAAACTTATCATTCACTTATATAAAATCATTGATGATTTGTAGTGAAGAAGTGACGGTTTGAGTTGATCTGCCAATTTTTTATGCTCAATTTGCAGCGCAGTGTACGCCATAGGGTGCGATGGGCGGTTTGTTGCCAGATTCAAGATCAGGCGGAAAGCATCAAGGCTGTCCGCCTGGTTCAGTTACACCTTCACCTCAAGAATTTCATCCCACCGCGTCGTATATCTTGCCGAAAGCCGCTCCTGATGCGGCTTCCAGCTCTCCGAGTTCTCCGCCGCCAGCCGCACCGCACCGCTGCCATAGCGATTGTTGATCGCATCCAACAACTGCATGATCTTTTTATCCCGTTCATTCGGCACTGCGGCCGCCTCCGCAAAGAGCGAAAGCGTGGTGCTGCATACTGTTTTCGGTATAATCCCGCTGACAAGAACCCCAGCCTTTTTGTAGCTCCTGCCAGCAAGAAAAATGCCGTCAAGCATCGTTTGTGCCGCCCTCAGAATCGCAATGGTGTCATTCGTTGGGCAGGGCAGGGAAGCCGTCCGGGTTCCCCAGTAGCGCTCGCATGAATTATCGAAGGGGCTGGTAGCAATAAACACGGTAAGCAGTGAAGCCAGAGCGTTCTCTTTTCGCAGCTTCACAGCACACTTGGCGGCAAACGTCGCCACGGCCTGCTGCAACTCTTCCAGGCTTGTAACGCTGCGGCCAAACGAGCGCGAGGTGCAAATGCTTTGCTTTGCAGGCCGAACCAGCTCCATCGGCAGGCAGGATTTGCCCTGCAGCTCAGCCTGTATTCTCGCACCGACAATATGCAGATGCTTGCGTACCCATGCAGCAGGCGCAGCGGCCAGGTCAGCGGCGCTCTCAATTTGCTTTTCCAGCAGCAGCTTGCTCAACTGCCTCCCGATGCCCCAGATATCCTCAACCCTGGTGCGCTCAAGCACCGACAGAATCTCCGCATGGCTCCTGATTACACAGATACCCTGATACTCCGGGTTCTTTTTGGCCAACCGGTTGGCCATCTTTGCAAGCGTTTTGGTTGGTGCCATGCCCACACAAACCGGAATGCCGGTATGCTGCCTGACCGTTCGACGAATCAGCCTGCCATACTCCATCAGGTCGAAGCGCGTGAAGCCCGACATATCCAGAAAAGCCTCATCAATGGAATAGACTTCAATCTCCGGAGCAAGGGTGGCAAGCGTCATCATCACCCGCGACGACATATCGCCATAAAGGGCAAAGTTCGAGGAGAAAACCGCCACATCATGCGTTTTAAGTATCGGACGGCACTTGAATTCCGGCATACCCATCTGAATACCAAGCGATTTGGCCTCTTCAGACCGGGCGATGATGCAGCCATCGTTGTTCGACAGCACAACGACCGGGCGCAAGCGCAGGGCAGGGTTGAACACCCGTTCACACGAGGCATAGAAGTTATTGCAGTCAACAAGGGCAAACATAGGGAAGATCTCCAGCGAGCGATTATCCCGGTTTGTGAATAACATAAGCGACGATTCCCCACACCAGAAAATCATTTTCTTCAGTTATTCTGATCGGCTTGAATTCAGCGTTGGCTGGCATGAGATAGAGGTCATCCTCCTGCACTGCCAGGCGCTTGACGGTAAACTCTCCATCAAGATAACAAACCGCAATAGAGCCCTCTTTTGGTTCAAGGGCTTTGTCGATAACCAGCAAGTCGCCATCCTGAATGCCCGCATCAATCATCGAATCGCCGTTCACCCTCGCATAGAAGGTGGCTGCCGGATGCTGGATCAACTCTTTGTTCAAGTCAAGGGCAAGATCAAGATACTCTTCAGCCGGTGAAGGGAAGCCCGCAGCAATTGCGGTGCCAGCCAGCGGCAGCTCAAGCTGCGTTGTAAAGTCCGGAGTAAAAAAGTCGAGCACCGGGCCAGCATGTATTTTTGCAAGTATCATGAATGGTGAGCTGAGATAATCTGTGCATGTGGACGTATCGCCGTTAGAGGAATATGCAAAAAAGGGAGGTAACGAACAGCCCTGCACGCAAGTATTATGGGTTGACTCAGGAAGCTGTTGCCCGGACCCAACCAGCGTAATCAACTACGCTCAGCACTCAGTCATGATACACCACCGGATCCGGCGAGTCGATCATGGGATTGAGACGAACCGCCAGAGAAAAAAGATAGGGGTAATCTTTATTGAGATGCTGCATATAGAGGACCCATTCCCGGATCAGATGACCGAAAACCCGCTTTATGTCGCCATTGATGTGTTCTTTGTCGCTCGGAGGAATACGATCGAACGACTCCCGGGCATCGAGTTCTTCAACGATATGAAACGCTGCCCAGAGAAGGTCAGTAAAATTTTCATGCTCAAGCAGGTTCTGGTTTTCCAGCAGGCTCAACAGGAAGCTCCGTTTTCCGACCATGAACTGCTTCAGGCAGGGGAGGGCGTCACTATCGACGCTGATCCTCTGGTTGCTTTTACGCAGATAGTCGAGCGCTGCGTCAAAATCGTGTTTTTTCCATGATCCAGTCATACGCAAGCGGTTTTTAAGCTCCTCGCTTCCAACCACTTGTTCCGACAACTCTTTCAGCAGGCGGTTGCCGAATTCACTGAAAAAGACGCCGATTACCATGTTCAGTTTTCTCATAACCGACTGGCGCTCCCTTTCCCTGAGCACCCTTTCGAAGAGGAGCGTGACAACAATGATGTAAATGGGCAGGAAAGCGAGATTGCCGAGAAAGCTGGCTGATATTTCCCTCAAGTTGCCAAAAATGGTGAAGTCAAGACCATAAAGGGCCAGCGAGATGGCGAAAAGGGCGTACCCCGTCCACACCTTGTTTGTAAACAGTTTTTTAAACATGAATACCCATTATTTTAACCGGAACCAAACAACCTGAAATAACTTATGCATTATAAACAAACAAGGAAAAACATTTCACCGTTCGCTGACAAGAGAAAACCCGGGAGGGCGACTCTCTGTTCCTGAGTGGTTTACATCAGTCCGGCAGATTATAGCCTTTTTCGCGAAACAGGCGGAGCGTGGCATTAACCACAACAGGATCGAATAAGCTGTCACAATGTGTCTCAATTTCACTAATGGCAGCGTCAATGCCTAAGGAGGCTCGGTAAGGTCTATTTGAGGCCATGGCTTCAAGTACATCGGCTACGGCAAGGATGCGAGATTCAGGAAGTATATTTTCTCCTTTCAGGCCATGCGGGTAACCGCTGCCGTCCATGCGCTCGTGGTGCTCCCGGATGATTCGTGCAATCGGCAAAGGGAACTCGACATCATGGAGTATTTCATAACCGTTTTCAGCATGAGTCTTGACGAGCTCAAACTCGATTGCTGACAATTTGCCCGGTTTGGTAAGTATCTCGCCAGGTATGCTCATTTTGCCTATATCGTGCACTAACCCGACAAGCTGCATTGTTTGGCACTTCTCTTCGCTCCACCCCATTTCCTGTGCGATATCCGCCGCGATCTGGCCAACGCGCCGCTCATGGCCTGCGGTGTAGGGATCATGGGCTTCCACAACTTTTGCAACTGCCTGGAGAGTGCTTTTCATTGCGCCTTCCAATTGTTTTACATAATCCCTTATCTTTTGTTCTGCAACTTTACTTGCGCTAACATCTCGAGCAGTGACTACTGAGCCCACGATAAGCCCATCCTTGTCGCGTAGAGGTGCATAATTATAGCTTCCAATCCATGTTTCACCGCTATCCTTTCGGAGCAGTCTGAATTCGACTCCTGTACCGGTTTCACCTCGCAGAGCTCTCGGCACAACCCAGTCTTCCAGGGGAACAAATTCTCCAGTAAGCAGGTAAACGTCGAGAAACTTTGGATACTCTTCCAGCGTCAGGGCACACTCCTCTTTGCTCCCGAACCTGTGAAATGTTGCGAAAGCCACATTATAGTTGATGAAGTCTCCCTTGGTATCAGAGATAAATACAGCATCGCTCATACTTGCCAGAGCGGCTTCCAGTTTTAAACTGCCTTCTACAAAAAGTTGTTCACTCTTTTTGCGAACAGTGGTGTCAATAACGGTTCCGATATAACGACTCGTGTCACCATTTTCGTTGAATAAAGGCTGGCCTCGGGCCATAATCCAATGAATGGAGCCATCAGGGTAAGAGACCCGGTACTCAACATTCAACTCTTGCGCTTTGTAAGCAGCCTCGGTAACGGCCCGGATTACATTCTCCCTGTCATCAGGAAAAACAGAATCTGCCCAAAGCCTGAACGATGGTTTTTCACCACCCCTTGTCAACCCATGCAAAGTCCATACCTCGTCGGACCAGATATTCTCATCGGTTTCCAGGTTCCATTCCCAAACACCGGCATACGCAGCTTTCAGTACCTGGCTCAACCTTGTTTTACTTTCAATGATATCCGTCTCTATGCGTTTCTGCTCCGTAATATCAAAAAGAATAACCCTGCATGCATTTTCAGAATCCTTAATTCCAGCCTCAATGCGAACAGTGCAGCCAGAGAGAAGTGGGTTAACCTTGGGAGGCTGGAAAGCATTTGCTAAAAGCTTCACTTCGCAGTTGTCAGACACTCTCCTGGTGAACACGGTTTCAATCAGGTGATCAATTACCCGGTAGTCCTCTGGCAAAACAAAGTGTTTTAAAGACAAACCAAGTAAATGAGAACGATCAACTCCAAGCAGTTTGGCGGAAGTAAGGTTTGCTTGCCGGATTGTGCTGTCGTGGCTCAAAGTCAAATACCCGACTGGTGCAAAGTCATAAAGTTCAGTGTACTTGGCGAGACTATCCTCAGCCTCAGCCCTGGTTCTGGTTAACTCTTCCTGCTCCATTTCAAGCTCGATTTGGTGAACCTCCAGTTCATGGACCAGCCTGAGCATTTTTTCGGGTGAGGAGAGATTGCTTAATGTCGGGACGCCTGTGCTGAGATGTTTTTGCTCAAGACGCTCTACAGCCAGAGCACGTAACTCTTTTGAGGTTGAGATGTTTGTGCTTTTGTGCTTTTTTGCCATTTGGAGGAGCCTTTTGTTCGTACCAAAGATAAAATTACCAGATAACAGAACATGTTTTGCCTCAACTGGAAATGAATCGATTCCTCTGTTGAGTTAGCGAGTTACAGTTGGCTGCTGTTGAATACATCTGGTTTTATATTAAAAAAATTTATCTATTATTCGGCATGCCCCGAGTACATTGATATAGTCGTCCGTCCAGGGTGCCATATCTTTTAGGCCATCCCCTTTTCCGAGGGCTGTCCAGCCTCTATCAATCAATGGGCTAAGCCTCATAGAGTCGACAGACAAAGCTACCCACTGTCCTTCTACGTATGGGGCCTTTACGTTGCTTTTCTTTCCCGGGTCATTCATGGCACCGAAAAGGCCGAGCGTAGATGCCGTGGACTTGAGCACTGGCCGCAGGTCATAATAACGGTTGGAAATATGGAAGAGTATGATACCATTTTCACCTAATCTGTCGAGATAGACACGAATGGCTTCTCTGGTCAGGAGGTGGGTCGGGATACCGTCCCCGGTGAACGCATCGATGGTAATAACATCATATTTCATTTTATCCGCCTTCCGGGCTTGCATGGACAGCCGGCCATCCCCCTCTATTACACGTATGCTGCCCTTGCACTCCTTAAGATAGGTGAACCATTCGCGGGCGATTTTTTCGTTGTCAGGGTCTATCTCATAATAGACGAGCAGATCACCTTTCCGGGCATACGTACTTATCGTTCCTGAGCCGAGACCTATCACAGCCATCCGGCGAGGAGATGGTACGAGTTCATATACATCATATATCGGTCCTCCCCGATAATAATAGGATGTTGGCTCTAAACGCATCGATGGGTCAAGGAATTGGGAGCCGTGCAAAGTACTCCCGTGAACAAGCTGCCGAACGGCCATAGAACTTTTTTCCAGAGACTGATCAACTATGCGGTAAGTCCCGTAAAAGTTTCGGTACCGAAATTTTGTCGACTTGTTGACGGATGTTGTGAACCATCCCACAATCGGAAAAACTAAAATGCCTATTACAAGCATACGGCTCCACGCAACAACGCGTGAGGCGTCAGGCCAGAAGTTTGTGAAGGCCTTATCACGTTTCCACCAGAAAAGGGCAGCGAAGAGTATCAATGCGAAGGGGTATTCGAAGAGCCCACGAAACATATAGGGCGCCACAAGGCTGACGAATGCACCGCCTATCCAGCCCCCAAATGCCGAAGAGAGATAAAAGTGTGTAAGATGGCTTCCGGGGGGACGCAACTCATAGAGTGTTCCGTGAGCAACAATGCAGATTGCAAAAAAAACAGATAACTGACCCACGAGCACAGGCCACATCCCAAGCCCCAAGAGATACAAGGCAAACGCTGCAAGCAAGAGTTCCGGCCAGAATAGTTTCAGAAATCCTGGCACCCCTCCGTGCGTGCGAAATGTCACGATGAAACTGCCAAGGTAAAGCGCAAGAGGGATAACCCATACGAAGGGGAAGGAGCCCACTTCCAGTGTCAGGTAGTTGGTCGTCGCCATAAGAAAAGCAGAAGGAAGAGCGCTTGGCAAGATCCATTGCAAGTACACCGTATGCATGAGCGGTTTTGGCGTTACTGTTTTACTGGTTGTTTCCGTAGGTTTCCTGTATTCCTTGTCTGGCCTTATTTTCAGCCAGGTGAGCAGGACGAACAATACATAGACGATATAAGCCCCTGACCATACGAGGCTCTGGAGTCGCAGACCGGAAAGGGGTTCAATCAAAAAAGCATATCCAAGAAGCGCAAGGAGTGAACCTGCGTTTGAAGCGGCATAAAGTGGGTATGGCTCTCTATTTTGACCCACCTGAGAATTGGCTATCCATGCCTGAGCAACCACTGCTGTGGTTGAAAGTGCAACAAAGGGGAGTGCCACATGGAAGAGCAGAGTCTCGAGCACAACGAGAACAGGTGTGCCAAAATTTGCGATTGCACCAATCCGCAAAGGCAGGCTTATCAGGGGAATAAGCAGGAAAAGCAGATGCCATGCTCCAAGTTTCCGTACGAGAAGATGGGCGTATAGATACCCAAGCAGAAGCATGGCCTGAAAGAACATGAGACAGATCAGCCACACATGAGCTGCACCGCCAAAATAGGGTGTTAACAATCGACCGACAAGGGGCTCTATGCTGAAAAGAAGTACAGCCCCAAGGAAAACGGTGAAAATGAGCATGGTAATAGCCAACTTTTGGCTTTGTACGTCATTTCTATTCCCGGAATCTGTCATGAAGCAAGCGCAACCTTGACTAACTCACAAAATGATTTCATCATAACGGACCGGGTTTAATGTTTATCAGTGTTCATATATCAGAAACCGGTTATGCCTCCGGGCATGACCCGAAGCAGCTTGAAGCGCCTGAAACCAGCCATCCGGAGTTTATTGAGATCAAAAAAAACCATTCCCGGATCCTCGCTCGGTATGGTAGCTAAAATTGCAGCAAGAAATTCCTGGTGGATACTCAAATGGACATAACGCATAAATAAGTAAAACTGTAACAAGAACGAAATCAGACATCTTCACTTTTCAAGTCAAATTTTATGCTGAACACCTTATTATTCAAGTTTTATGAGCAAACGGTAATGCTGTGAGCATGAAATGGCCCGGGTAAAGCTGCGAAAAGGAGAGCTGTAAATGCTGTAAATTTCCGTACCTTTATAGTGCTTTTTTCAGGCAAATCGGCACACATTAACTCCATTCACAAACAACTGCCGTCATGAAGCTCATTGCTCAAAACCGCATCGCGTGGTTATGGATTCTCATGATTTTTGTTTTCTGCGTGTTTTACTCAGTTTCCTTTGTCGGGACGGTGCGGGCAAATGATGCTGAAGAATTTGAGGTGTACAGGAAAAATGGTGAACAAGGAAACATAGTATCTCAATTTTGGGCAGGCTATTGCTATTCCAACGGAAAAGGCGTCACAAAAAACGATGCCGAGGCTCTGAAATGGTATCGTCTTGCGGCTGATCAGGGATATGCATCTGCTCAGTGTAATCTTGGGGTTATGTACTATACTGGTCAAGGTGTAACAAAAAACGATGCTGAGGCTCTGAAATGGTATCGTCTTGCGGCTGATCAGGGAGATGCGTCTGCTCAGAATAATCTTGGGAGTATATACTGGCATGGTGCAGGTGTCACAAAAAACTATGTCGAAGCTCTGAAATGGTATTGGATGGCGGCTGAGCAGAAAGATGCAATTGCAGACAAAAATTATACTGAGGCGATCAAATGGTGTCGTCTTGTTGCTGATCAGGGAGATGCAGATGCACAGTTTGCTCTTGGGGTTCTGTACTCCAAAGGAAGAGGCGTCGAAAAAAACGATGCCGAGGCCCTGAAGTGGTATCGTCTTGCGGCGGACAAGGGAAATGCAAGTGCTCAGTATTGTCTCGGAAACATTTACGAAGACGGTACCGGGGTCGAAAAAAATGATGCCGAGGCGGTGAAGTGGTATCGTCTTGCGGCTGATCAGGGAAATGCAAGTGCTCAGTGTTGTCTCGGAAACATGTACGCAGAGGGTAGCGGGGTCGAAAAAAATGATGCCGAGGCTCTGAAATGGTATCGGACGGCGGCGGACAAGGGAAATGCTTTTGCACAGTGTTGTCTCGGAAATATTTATGTAGATGGCCGCGGTGTTGACAAAAATGATGCCGAGGCGGTGAAATGGTATCGTAGTGCGGCGGATCAGGGATATGCCAAAGCTCAGTATAATCTTGGATGGTTATACTCTAAAGGGAAAGGTGTTGAAAAAAACGATGCCGAAGCAGCGAAATGGTATCGTCGGGCGGCGGATCAGGGACTTGCTGCAGCTCAGAACAATCTTGGATTTATGTATTCCAATGGTCAAGGAGTGATAAAAAACGATGTTGAGGCGGTGAAATGGTATCGTCGGGCGGCGGATCAGGGACGTGCAAGTGCACAGTATAACCTTGGGTATAATTATATGTGTGGTCGAGGTGTTGGTAAAAACGAAGTTGAAGCGTTAAAATGGTACCGCATGGCGGCGGATCAGGGATATGAAGAGGCCAAAAAGAGTCTCAGCACCTATGGACATGCTGCTTCAGGAAGTTACAGCCGTTCCGGCTCATCATCCCGTTCATCAGCAAACTGACAGCCTGCTTCTCTGCTGTTCCTTTCAGAGCAAGGGGATGGGGCGGCCTCAACCGTTGTGGTGCCAGTTTGTTGATCTTTAATGTCATCAATTTGTCAGTCTTACAATCTTACAATATAAAATTACCACAATCAAACAATATATCAAACAATCATTTCTGCGGGAGATTCAGGAAGGGCAAGAGATTTAAGCCTTCAAAAAATATTCTCCCTGTTTTCTCTGTTTATCTTTTATCTTTCAATAAAATTTTCCCGCTTTTTATGGAACGGAGCAGCGATGAGAGTGTGGGAAATGAATGTCTGTTTTTTTAAAGTTACAACCAGCTAATGATAGTCCCACAGTATGGTCGGACGCTTAGTAACGCAGAATGGTCGCCGGTCATCGATGCGCTTCTTGAGGGTCAGCATTTTGTTCTTACAACCCACGAAAATTCTGATGGTGATGGCCTCGGCAGCGAGGTTGCCCTTGCAAGGGTGCTCAAGGCGCTCGGCAAGGAGGTGACGATTGTCAATCCAACGGAAGTTCCGCCGAATTATCTTTTTTTAAAGAAACTCTATCCCATAACCCTTTTTGACAAAAAAAGTGAGGAGGCCATTCAGGAACTCTCGCTTTGCGATGTTGTGGTTCTGCTTGATGCCAACCTGCATGAGAGGATGGGTTCGCTTTGGCCTCATGTGAGTTTTTCAAGAGAGCTTGGTGCCCTGAAAATTGTCTGCGTCGATCATCATCTTGAACCGGATGATTTTACTGATGTGATGGTGTGCGAAAACTACGCATCATCAACCGGTGAGCTTGTTTATGGTCTGATTTATGCGCTTCAGGATCGGGTTGGTCGTGAGTTGTTGACCCCTGAAGTTGCCGAGGCGCTCTATGTTGCCGTCATGACGGATACCGGTTCATTCCGCTTTCCCAAAACAACACCCTATGTTTACCAGCTTGCCGGTGATCTTGTGGGCAAAGGGGCAGATCCTTCAGCGATTTATGACCGGATTTACAACTCACTGACAACTTCGGCACTTAAACTGCTTGGCGCTGCCCTGAGCGCAATTACCATTCTTGATGAGGGCGATATTTCGTGGTTGTTCATTTCACAGGATATGATCAAGGCGACCGGAAGCAAATTGTTCGATACCGATCTGATCATTCGTTATCTTCTCAGTGTCCCGTCGGTTCGTATTGCGGTGCTTATCGTCGAGATGCAGGATGGCAGAACCAAGGCAAGTTTCAGGTCGCGCGGCAACATCTATGTCAATCAATTTGCCAAAAAATATGGCGGTGGCGGCCACATGAATGCTGCAGGGTGTCTTTTTCAGTTCTCTTCTGACAAGGCACAGATGGTCTTGCTCGAAGATCTGCGCCTCTTCCTTAAGAATAATAAAGAATAATTGTACTATCTAAACATCGATTATTGAACTTCCATGAAAATAACAGTCACAACAAGCGGTCTTGCAAGTGTGGAGAGTGCTTTTCTTGCTTTGCCATTCAGCAGTAGTGAGTTGAAAAAAGAGGGCACAACGAGACTTGCTGCGTTCGGAATTGAGTTGCAGGTTTTGCACGATTTTAAGGCTGAGGCTGGTGAGGTTGTCGTTTTGTATGGCCAGAACGGGAACTGCTCTGCTTCACGGATTGCTCTGCTTGGGCTTGGAGAAGCAGTAACCCTTGAAGAGTGGCGGAAAGCTGCGCGCTCGTTTGCTTCCAGAGCAGTGGATATGAAGATAGAGCAAATTGCCCTTGACTGTTCGGGTATTGAGGCTCTTGCCGTTACGACCGGACAAAGTGTTGCAACGCTTGCTGCCGCTTTTGTTGAGGGCTGTTATGGCGGCTCATACCGGTTTGATCGTTTGAAAAGCGGCACGCTCGATAAAAAGGGTTCTGACGAAAAGTCGAAAGGAATTACCGAGCTTCTTTTGAGGGTTGATGTCAGCACCGTTGAGGAGTGTGAGAAGGGTGCTGCCGAGGGCCGCATTGTTGGCTCATGCCAGCAAATGGCCAGGGATCTGGTCAATTTACCCGGAAACTATCTGCAGGCTGTCGATATTGCTACAGCGGCAGAGGGGTCTGGAAAACTATATGGTTATGATGTGACCGTTTTTCATAAAAAAGAGATAGAGTCTCTTGGCATGGGCGGTCTGCTTGCGGTTAACAAGGGCAGCCATCATCCTCCTGCATTCATTATCCTTGACTACAAACCGAAAGGTAAGGTTGAAAAGGTTGTCGCACTTGTCGGCAAGGGAGTGACCTTTGATTCAGGCGGTATTTCGCTCAAGCCATCAGAAAACATGGGTGAGATGAAGTCGGACATGTCGGGTGCTGCCAGCGTTCTGGGAGCGGTTGAGGCTGCCGCCCGTCTTAACCTTCCCCTGCATATTATCGGGTTGATTCCGGCTACCGACAATATGCCTGGCGCTACTGCCCAGCAGCCAGGTGATGTTATTACCACTTATTCGGGCATTACAGTTGAAGTTGGCAATACCGATGCCGAAGGTCGCCTGATCCTTGCCGATGCACTGAGCTACGGGAAAGAGAAGTTTGAGCCTGATGTGATTATTGATATTGCAACGCTGACCGGAGCGTGTATTGTTGCGCTTGGTTATGCTGTTGCCGGGTTTTTCAGCAACAACGACAAGCTCGCTGATGATATTTTTCAGGCGGGTCAGCAGTCCGGTGAAAAAGTGTGGCGTTTGCCGCTGTGGGATCTTTATGCCGAGCAGATAAAGTCAGAGGTTGCTGATGTCAATAATACCGGTGGGCGTGGGGCTGGCACGGTTACGGCTGCAAAATTTCTTGAGAAATTTATCGATGGTCATACCAACTGGGCTCATATTGATATTGCAGGCCCTTCATTTTCACCAAAAGGGACAGGAAAGGTGAATGGGGGAACTGGTTTCGGTGTCAGCCTGTTACTTGAAGTGTTGAAAAAATTGGCTTGAAAAACGCAGATAATAAACGTACCAGTTTAAGCTGTGCAATATAAACCTGAACTCGCATGAAGAGTGTCTCACCGAATCCTGTAGTGATCATTCCCGGAGTGCTTTTCTGGGATACGTTGTACGATACGATGAAGGAGGAGCTTGCGAGCTATATATCCAGAGAGCGAGTTATTGTGGCACCGGTGTCGCTTGTTGACTGGGTAGGGTTTCCTCCTTCGCCGGAAAAATCAACAAACCGGGTGATGAAGGCGGTTGACCGGGCGGTCAGGGAGATGGAGAGGAGGTTTCCCGGTGAACCGGTGACGCTTGTGGCTCACAGCGGCGGGGGAACAGTTGCGATGATCTATCTTCTTGAAAAGCCATTTCAGGGAGATGTTTATCATACTGCAGGAAGGGTTTCGAAGCTGCTCACGCTTGGTACTCCCTTTCATACTTATGAGCACTATGCGAAGATAAAGACCGATTTTATCTTCAGCAATCTGCAAATGGATTTTTTTGAGCGTTGTCGTGTTGTTTCTGTCGCTTGCGATAAGTATCATGGCAATGATCAGGGAGGTTTTTTAGAGAAAACGTGTTTCAAGTTTTATAAAAGCGTTCAGGAGGATGGCAACGTGCGGGGAGACGGGATTGTCCCTGCAAAAAGCTGTTTTCTTGAAGGTGCTGAAAATGTTACTATTGCAGATGCAGGACATCTTCCAACACCGCATACCAGATGGTATGGCACAAAAGAAGGGGTAAAACAATGGATTCAATGGCTGTAAGGGATAGTCGGCTCAGGGTTGCCAGTGTTGTTTTTTTTGCAGTTCTTCTGATGCTCTCTTCGTGTAGCCCGGAGAAGCAAAAGCCCGATCCCCGACAGGAGCATGTCGAGTCGATGATGGCGATTCTTGCCCAGGTACAGAAAAATCTCGGCAGGATTCAGCAAAAAGAGGCTGTTGTTGAACGCCTTTCTTCCGGGATTGAAGGCAAGGAGACCACAAATGTGGAGCAAATCGGCAAGGATATCATGACCAGTATCCGTTTTATCGATTCTTCACTGGTGTCAAGTAAAAATCTTATACGGAAGCTTGAGGAGGAGAACCGCTCATCCTCCTATCGTGTAGAGTCTCTTGACCGGCTTGTTTCTGAGCTGAAAATTGCCATCAACACCAAGGACAAGGAGGTCAATGCGCTCAAGGGTCATGTCCAGAAACTGAACAATCAGGTCTCTTCACTTATTGCCACTGTAGATGTACTCGATGAGTATATTCAGGGACAGGAACGTGAACTCTATACAGCCTATTATATTTCAGGTACCTTCAGCCAACTGGTTGCCAAAGGTATTCTTGTGCGCATCAATCAGCTTGGGGGGATTTTCGGCAGCGATTACCGTCTTGCCTCTGACTTTAATGTGAATCTTTTCAAGAAAATTGATATTACTGAAACGAGGGATCTCTTTTTTGACAAGCCACTGAAAAACCTGAAAATAATCACACCACATACCGTAGGTTCATACGAACTTGCCGGTGGCAAAACCTCATCGCTGCTTCTTATTCGTGATGAGAACGCTTTCTGGCAGAAGTCACGGTGCCTTGTGATTGTTGTAGAGGAGTGATAATAATAAATCAGGCTTGTTGGTTTTTTGTAATTTTTAACAAGATTCTCTTTTTGTGAAAATAACCATATTCGGTTCAGGTTATGTCGGGCTTGTTACGGGCGCATGTTTTGCAGAAGTCGGTAATGATGTTCTTTGTGTTGATATAGACCAGAAGAAGATTGACCGTCTCAATGAAGGCCAGATTCCAATTCATGAGCCTGGTCTTGATGAAATTGTTGCCGAAAACATCAGGGAGGGACGGTTGCGCTTTACCTCGGATTTGCGTGAGGGCGTTGACTTTGGACTTTACCAGTTTATTGCAGTAGGAACTCCGCCTGATGAAGATGGCTCGGCAGATTTGCGCCATGTGCTCAGTGTTGCTGAAAGTATTGGTACCTTCATGAAAGAGTACCGGATTGTCATCAATAAATCGACGGTGCCGGTTGGTACAGCCGATCTCGTGAGGGAAAAAATAAGTACTGTTCTTGCTGAGAGAAAAGCGGATATCGACTTTGATGTGGTATCAAATCCCGAGTTTCTCAAAGAGGGTGATGCGGTCAACGATTTTATGAAACCGGAACGAATTGTTGTTGGCGTCGATAATCCGCGGACCAGAGAGCTGCTTCGTTTTCTTTATTCTCCCTTCAATCGCAGTCATGAGCGTTTTATCGCCATGGATGTTCGCTCAGCGGAACTGACCAAGTATGCCGCAAACGCCATGCTTGCAACAAAAATCAGTTTCATGAATGAGATTGCCAACATCGCTGATCGGGTTGGCGCCGATGTTGAGGCTGTACGAAAAGGTATCGGCTCTGATTCGAGGATTGGGTTTTCCTTCATTTATCCAGGAATTGGCTATGGGGGTTCCTGTTTTCCCAAGGATGTACAAGCGCTCGAAAGAACGGCACACAAGCATGGTTATCATTCACGGATTTTGCAGGCTGTCGAGGCGGTCAACCATGACCAGAAAAGCTGTATGGTCAGAAAGATAAGGGGACATTTTGCCGATGATATTGAAGGGCGTGTTTTTGCAATCTGGGGGCTCTCTTTCAAACCGAATACCGATGATATGCGTGAAGCGCCGAGCCGCAGGGTTATTGACGAGCTTTTGGGTGGTGGCGCACGGGTAAGGGTTTATGACCCGGTTGCCATGGATGAGGTCAGAAGAATCTATGGTGAATGTGATGAGATCTTTTATGCTTCAAATCCGGAGGATGCCATTAAAAGCTCAAACGCCCTTGTGGTGCTGACTGAGTGGCTTGTTTTCCGCAGTCCTGATTTTGATATGATTAAACGGGATCTCTCTCATCCGGTTGTTTTTGATGGCCGCAATATCTACAGTCCTGATTTTATGGAGCAGTCGGGATTTACCTATTACTCCATAGGCCGTCCACCCCGTGGAGTTATCTGACCCTGTTTCCATTGCCGGCACTGGTGATGCAGCGGGCCGTTTCCCCTCCCGAGACGGTAAACAGCACCTGCCAGCAGCGCATCATCAAGATAGGCTTTTGCCTTTTCCACAGCGCACTCCATTTTTTCTCCTTTGGCCATGAAGGCCGCAATGGCCGATGAGAGGGTGCACCCTGTTCCATGACTGTTGCCTGTTAATATTTTTTTTGAGCTGAACCAGAAAAAATGATTGTCGTAAAAAAGGCAGTCGGCGCAGTTTTCGCCCTCACCATGCCCTCCTTTTACAAGGACAGAGGCCGCCCCCCTTTCATGCAACTTCATTGCAGCCTCTTCTATGGATTCCGGAGTCGCGGGAACTTCTCTTATGCCCAGGAGCCGGGCAATTTCGGGCAGATTGGGTGTAATGAGTGTGGTCAGGGGAAAGAGCTCTTCTTTCATAAGCTGGATAGCCTTTTTCGCAAGAAGGGGAGTACCTCCGGAAGAGGCGAAAATGGTGTCGAGAATGACCGGGGGAGTGCCTTGCAGTTCCCTGAGCAAGAGAGCAACCGTTTTGATGATGCGGGCGTTTCCAAGCATACCGATTTTTACCGCATCAACAGGGATGTCGGATGCAATGCTCCTGAACTGCTCGACCACATAGGACACGCTAACCGGGTAGACAGCATTTATTCCCAGGGTATTTTGGGCTGTCAGGGCGGTGATGACCGATAAACCGTAACACTCCAGTGCGGCAAATGTTTTGATATCCGCCTGAATTCCGGCTCCGCCACTTCCGTCAGAGCCTGCAATGGTGAGGATAGTTGTGTATTTATTTTTCATGAACGGCTTTTGTTTATGGCGCAGAGCAGTTTGTGTGCAGCAAAAGAGGGGTCAGGCGCCCTGCTGACAGCGGAAATGACTGCTACAGCGGAGGCTCCTGATGAGATAAGCAATGCTGCATTTTCATGGCTGATGCCTCCAATGGCAATAATCGGCAAAGAGAGAAGGGCTGCTGCTTGTCGGAGGGTTTCGGTACCCAATGGAGAGTAGTCCTTCTCTTTTGAAGAGGTCGGAAAAATATGACCGAAGCCGATATAGTCGGCCCCATCCTTTTCTGCCTGAACGGCCTCATTGACCGATGAAGCAGAAACTCCGATAATGCGATGTTTTCCGAGGAGTTTTCGCGCGGCTTCAATTGGCATGTCCTGCTGGCCGAGGTGCACGCCGTCTGCCTGACTCGCCATGGCAATGTCCACACGGTCATTGATGATGCAAAGCGCCTGATGTTTCTTGCAAAGCTTGCGGATTTCAACAGCCCATAAAAAAAGCTGGCTTCCCGATGCCTGTTTGTGGCGGAGCTGGATCATGGTCGCTCCTCCCATGAGCGCCTTTTCTGCAAGGGAGAGAGGGCAGAGCGCTTCATCGGTTATGACGCAGAGAAATGGTGAGGAGAGCATCACGGGCGTTATGGATTCAGGTGGAGATAAAGTTCTTCAATGGTATCAGCAAGCCGGTCGGTATCTCGAAAGAGAGAGAGGGCGGCTATTCCATAAGCTCCTTTTGCCATGCAGAGCGAAACATTTTCAGGAGTTATGCCGCCCAGCGCAAAGACGGGAAGCGAGGTTGCCTGGCAGAGCTCGCCAAGTTTTTCGAGACCCTGAGGTGCACCGTAGATTCTTTTTGAGGGGGTATCAAATACCGGGCCAAAAAGCAGATAATCAGCGCCAGCCTCTTCAGCAATATGCAGGGCAGCGGGAGAGTGTACGCTACAACCATAGATCAATTTTGGAGCAAGCGTGCGAAGCACTTTGGCTGAACAGGCATTTTCCGGCAGATGCACTCCGTCAAGGCTGGCCGCAAGGGCAAGATCAACACGCTCATTTACCAGCAAAAGAGTGCCTGCGGGAAGCTGAATTTCCCGGGCTTTAAGGGCCAGCATCAATAGATCTTTTGTGCTGAGCTTTTTTTCCCTGATCTGCACCATACAGGGGAGTGATTGGGGGAGCCTGACAAGTTGATTAAGGAGTAGTTTGCCCTTATCAGCACTATCCTCTCCGCTGCTGATGAGGCAGAGGGGTGGAAGATGACTTTTTTTTGTTTGATTGCCATTCATTATGAAAACACTTTGATTTGTGCCAGACTATAAATACTATTAAGCATAGTAGCATCAAAAACTTTTTCTTGCTGTTTTTTTGTCGGGCCGCTTATCTTGTTTTCAATGCTTTTTTTCAAACTGCTTGCTTTAAGAATCTTCAGCAACAGCTTCAGTAACCTATCGAACTCGTTAATAATGGGTATCGTCGAAGAAAAAATTCTCCAGATCGGCTTCATTTTACCGCTACCAGCCGCCGCTGCAGGGCTTTATGCTCCTGCCATCCGGAGTGGAAACCTGGTCTTTACGTCTGGTCAATTGCCTCTTTTTGAGGGGAAACTGGTGGAGCCAGGTGGAAAAGGCAGGGTTAATGAGGAGCGTAAAGAGGACGTTGTCCATGCATCCAGAGTAGCACTCCTTAATGCGCTTGCTGCGATTAAATCGGTGACAGGAACGCTCGACAGTATTGAACGAATTGTCAAGCTTACCCTTTATGTTGCCAGCGAACAGGATTTTTCAAGCCAGCATATCGTTGCCAATGGAGCCTCTTCATTGCTGCACGAGATCTTCGGGGAGCGGGGAAGTCACGCAAGAAGCGCCGTAGGTGTCTCGGGATTACCTCTTGATGCAAGCCTTGAGATCGAGCTTATTGTGCAGTGCAAATTCCCCATCATCTAAGAATAACGACGACACTTATTCTTACCACCAGGCGTTTCAATCCCGCAAAAAACACCATCAATCCCGCAATTGATCTTACCATAAAAAACATATTCATTGCCATGATTTTTTGAAAAAAATCATGGCAATTCGAAAAATTTATATCATTTAAATTATAAAAACAACACTATTATTTTGAATATTATTTTTACATGCAACACCGATAGTGGTGATTTTACTGTGTCTTTTTTTATAAAAAAAACAATCTTAATATACTATCATAAAGTTTATACAAAAAGAGCCAATTTATTTCAATTAAATACTTTATATTAGCTTATATGAAATTTTTTTTAAGTTGTTTTTTATGTTTTTAATATATTTTAATTGTGTATTTATAGTAAATATACTTTCCAATATTTGCATGTTATTAGTTTTTATTAAATGCAGGCTTCTTATCATTTATTTGTCATTATTTTATATTCTTGTCTTTTGTTTTGCTTGTTTTTATTTTTCTTTTTTTGATTGTTATTTGTAGTGATATAATCTCGGTGTGTTGCTTTCTTTTTGGTTGGGACATCTTTATTGCGTTTTGTTTTATTCTGATCTATAATTTTTGTTATTGTAGTTGTTTTTTCTTTCGTTTGGGGGCTTGCAGCTTCCTGAGCACTATGAGGTTTTTGATGGGTGTTGTATGTTTGTTGCATAATGTTTTTTTGTGATTTTGATTCGTGATCGGTAAACTGTGGCTCAGGAAATAATCCTGCTTGCTAAAACCGGAAATCAACAACCCCCTCATGTCCCGTATACTGATTATTCTTGTCGTGTTTGTTTGTGGAGCTATTGCAGGCTGGAGCTTCAGTGGAGGAAGACAGAACGGTGGTTCCCGGTCACAAAAAAAAATCCTTGAGGCCTATGGTTTGATAAAGGATTATTATGTTGATGAGGTTAATGGGGACAGTCTTGCCGGTGCGGGTATTCAAGGCATGGCCGGGCATCTGGATCCTCATTCGGTTTATCTGGAACCGGAAAAAGTATCTTATTCGCAGGCAGAGTTCGACGGGAATTTTGATGGCATTGGAATAGAGTTTGATGTTATTAACGATACGCTGTTCGTTGTAACTCCCCTTTCGGGGGGACCGAGCGCTGCTGCGGGAATTTCTTCTGGTGACCGAATAATTGCCATTGACTCTGTTTCAGCGGTTGGAATTACGCAGCAGGGTGTGCTCAGAAAGTTGAGAGGAGCCCGTGGAACGAAGGTGCGGTTAAAGGTGCTCCGCCCTCTCAGTGGCAAGTTGATTGACTTTTTGGTGACCAGGGGAAAAATATCGACTTCGAGTATTGATGCGGCGTTCATGATTGATCATCGTGTGGGATACATTCGATTGAGTCGATTTATTGCAACGACGGCTGATGAATTCCGAAGAGCACTTGCCATGTTGAAACGCCAGGGTATGGAAAGGCTGGTGATTGATTTGCGAGGCAATCCAGGAGGATTTCTTGAACAGGCTGTTGAGGTTGCTGATGAATTCCTCGCTCAAGGACAGTTGATTGTCTATACGAAAAGCCGCAAGGGCGGCGCTGAGGATTTGCGTTATGTCGCCAAGTCTGGTGGAGGTTACGAAAAAGGAGATCTGATTGTGCTCATCGACAAGGGAAGTGCATCGGCATCTGAAATTCTTGCCGGAGCACTGCAGGACAATGGAAGAGCTCTTGTTGTCGGTGAACTCTCTTTCGGCAAAGGTCTTGTGCAGCGCCAGATCCCGTTTGCTGATGGCTCAGCCCTTCGGATGACCGTCTCAAGATATTATACTCCTTCGGGCCGACAGATTCAGCGCGTGTATCGCAGGGGGATGGCGGGGCGTGAACATTATTTTCAGGATGCAATGACCGATATCCTTCCCCGGAAACTCTTCACCCATCCTGATAGTTTATTTTACTTGCAGAACAATGAGGTTTCTGTTTATAATACAGCTTCCTTGCCTCAACAGGTGGCATCGATTCCCGTGACAAGAGCGAAGGCGCAAAGTAAACTGTCTGCACTGAAAGATGCTGGAGGCATTATTCCTGATTTTTGGGTAGTTGGGAAAGGTTATTCCGATTTTTATGAGAAACTTTCCCAATCAGGCTCTTTTGAGTATATGGCAAGAAAAATTCTTGATAATCCCCGAAGCTTGACTCAGCTTTACCGTACCTCGCCGGAGCGCTTTATTGTTGGTTATTCTGAGGAGAGCCATTTTGAAGCTCTTGTGATCAAAACCTGCCGGGAAAAAAAGATTCCCTTTGATCGGGTTGGTTTTATTCGGGATAGAAAATACATTGTGCGGGCTGTAAAATCGAAAATGGCTCATCAGCTTTTTGGCGCAGAGGGTCAGTTAAGGTTTTTTGTGCTTTATGGTGACCCGGTTGTCAAGGTAGCTGAAAGTGTGCCGGTCAGAAAATATTGAATGTCGGGCAGTGAGGAGTGCGATGCTGGTTATTTTTTTAATCGTTTAAACTTTTTTTTTATGTCGATACTTGAAAAAATCAATGACGCAACCTGTACGTTACGGCTGAAAAATGAATGGCTTAAAATATTTACCTGTCCTGTTCCAACTTCTGATTTCCTCTCATTTGTTACCATTGCGACCATTGATGCTCCACAACATGCCGTCTTGAGTCTTTTGTATGACATTGAGGTTGCTACCGAATGGGTCTGGAAAACAAAAGAGATGCGTCTGCTGCAGGAGTTGAGTGAAGATGAGGGACGGATAGTCTATCAGCTTGTCAGTGCACCCTGGCCTGTTTCCGATCGCGAAATTATAACCCGCTCGCAGGGGTATATGGATCCTGAGACGTCCGAAGTGTTTATCAAACTTGAGTGCGTAGCGGATTATCTGCCAAAAAATGATAAATATGTCCGAGTCCCCGAGCTGCAGGGGGGATGGAACATTATTCCTCTTTCAGAGAATCAGTGCAGGGTTGTTTTTCGCCTTCATATCGAACCCGGTGGAGAGATTCCATCCTGGCTTGCCAATATCGCTGTTATCGATACTCCCTATCACACCATGGTCAATTTGCGGGAAATGGTCAAGAAGGAAAAGTACATGACACCGGTCGATGCTCCATTTAATAAATCAGCCAAAGATGTTATCCAGCATTATGAAAAATTTATAACCGAGTGATTTTTTTGTGTTTTGCGGCGGTATGGTCAATAATTTTACAAAAAAGAGAGTATGGATATCGCAATGATCCTTGATGGGAATTGGGCGTTTCGCGTTGAGCATAAGGGAATCAAAATATATTCTTCGAGGGTAAACGGTTCAGACGTTTGCGGTTTCAAGGGAGAAACCGAGGTGAAGGTCTCGCTGAAAAAGTTGATAAGCCTTTTTCACGATATGGCAAGCTATCCTCGCTGGGTTCATCAGCTTGCTGATATGGATATCCTTGAAAAAACTGAAGGCGTCGAGTACGTTGTGCGCCAGATTATCAATACTCCATGGCCTTTGCAAAAGAGAGAGATTATTATGCGTACAGGGCTTGTATCTGCAGGAGAGAATGCTATAGGGGTTACCATGAAAGGTGAACCGGATTATCTGCCGGACAATCCGAACTACCATCGGGTGCGGCACTCAATGGGGATGTGGGTTTTTACCCCTACCGATCAGGGAACGGTCCATATCTCTTTTGTGATGCATGTTGATCCAGGAAAAGATGTTCCCGCTCCGGTCAGTAATGCAGGCATGTTTGAGGTGCCTTTTTATTCATTGAACAATATGAAGAATCTTGTGATGGATGGTTCATATAACCCGCCCTATCCGGAGGAAATAGAACAGCACATCTCTATAGATTAAGATGTTCCTGATAAGCCTTGAGCAGTTTTTCGGGTCTGACAGGCACAGCGCCCACCTCCTGGCAGACCGTTCCGGCAGCAAGATTGGCTATAGTGGCATTGGTCACGATATCAACACCAGTAGCAGCACCGAGTGCAAGCGTACCGATAACCGTATCCCCGGCCCCTGAGACATCGGCCACCTCAAGCGATGTTGCTTCAATATGGGTAAAGGAGCCGTTATAGATGGTCATGCCCTTCTCGCCTCTTGTCACGATAATGGTTTCTGCCTTGATTTTTTCATGGAGCAGGCGGCAAGCCTGTTCAACCTCATCGTCATTGTTGTGGAGGACGATGCCCAGCGATGCCGCCATCTCCAAAAGGTTTGGCTTGAAAACAGAGCACCCTTTATACGCAAAAAAATTATGGAGTTTTGGATCAACAAGCACCGGGACATTACGCTGCTGTGCTGATGTAATAATGTGTTGAATAATTTGCGCACTGAGCAACCCTTTGTTGTAGTCTTCCAGTACGATAGCGTCAATCGAGTCGATTATGGCGTCAAAAGAGCCGAGAATCAATCGTTCAATTTCGTTGTCGACCTCTTTTCTGCTTTCGAAGTCTACTCTTGTAATATGATGGTTTTGCGAAAGGATTCTTGTTTTGCTTGTTGTTGGCCTGGATGGATCGCATACCAGTCCTTCGGTTGCAAGCCCGCGATTGCGAAAAAGATCCAGAAGAATCTCCCTGTTGCTATCAGCCCCGGTAATACCAATCAACAGGGTCTCTGCTCCAAGTGAGAGTGTGTTGAGTGCCACATTTGCGGCTCCCCCAAGCCGGTGATCTTCATGGGTGACATCGACAACCGGTACCGGGTATTCCGGTGAAATGCGCGAGACATGGCCAAAAATATACTTGTCAAGCATGATATCGCCGATAACAGCAATTCGCTTGCTGTGAAAAGCGTCGAGAATGTTTTTTATGGAGAGAGTTGCCATAACGTCTTGTTTCATGATGTGTTCTGTCGTTGTTCACTGAAAAATAGCAACAAAATCGGGTTCAGCAATGATTGTTATGATTGTACCGTTTTATTTTTTGCTATTTTTTGTTATAATTAAAGCTAAGCATTTTTAAGCGTTATCTGTAAAAAAGCAGGAACCAATGTTTGATAGTTTAAGTGATAAATTAGAAGCCACCTTTAAAAAGCTTGCTGGTCAGGCCACCATTAATGAGGTTAATATTGGTCTCGCCATGCGCGATATCAAGAGAGCTCTGCTTGGTGCCGACGTCAACTACAAGGTAGCAAAGAAATTAATTGAAGAAATAAGGGAGAAGTCTCTCGGCGAACAGGTCATCAAAAGCGTATCACCGGCTCAGATGATTGTGAAAATTGTTTATGACGAGCTGACCGAACTGATGGGTGGAGAGCAGAAGCCACTCAACCTTGCTCCAAAGAAACTGCCGGCAATCATCATGGTCGCAGGATTGCAGGGTTCCGGAAAAACAACATTCTGTGCCAAGCTGGCGTTACGGCTGAAAAAGAGCGGAAAACAGCCGATGCTTGTTGCGGCTGATGTTTATCGTCCGGCAGCGGTTGATCAGCTTAAGGCGCTTGGTCAGCAGGTTGATGTTCCTGTATTTGCCATTGAAGAGCAGGATGCTCTGAAGGCGGCCCTTCAGGGGCTGGAGGCTGCGCGGTCGGCAGCAAAAGATGTTGTCATTATCGATACTGCCGGACGGTTGCAGATTGATCAGCTTATGATGGCTGAGGCAGAGGCTTTGAAGCATGCACTCAAGCCTGACGAACTTCTCTTTGTTGTTGACTCCATGATGGGGCAGGAGGCGGTTAATACCGCAAAGGCTTTCAATGATCGTCTTGATTTTGACGGCGTTGTACTTACCAAGCTTGATGGTGATTCGAGGGGCGGTGCAGCGCTTTCGATTCGTCAGGTTGTTGAAAAGCCGATAAAATTTATCAGTATCGGAGAAAAGGTTGACGACCTTGATCTCTTCTATCCCGATCGTATGGCCCAGAGGATTCTGGGTATGGGTGATATCGTGAGCTTTGTTGAAAAAGCCCAGGAAAACCTCGATCTTGAGAAGACGCTTGAGATGCAGAAGAAGTTGATGAAGAATGAGTTTGATCTCAATGACTTTTTCGACCAGTTGCAGCAGCTCAAGAAAATGGGTTCGATTCAGGGATTGATTGAAATGGTCCCTGGCCTGAACAAGATGGTGCCAAAGCAGGATCTTGAGAATCTTGATTTCAAGCCCATTGAAGCCATGATCAATTCCATGACAAAGCAGGAAAAAAAGACTCCCGATATTATTAATGGAAGCCGCCGGCAGCGAATTGCCCGGGGGAGCGGCACGAAAGTCCAGGAGGTTAACCTTCTGCTGAAACAATTCGGAGAGATGAAAAAGATGATGCGTTCGGTTTCAAAACTGTCGCAGTCCGGCAGGAAGATTACGTCGCAGAATCTTGCGCTTGAAAAGTTTTTAAAACGATAGATTGCACATTCAGTGTCAACAGTAAACATTAACTAAAATACTTTAGCCTTGGTAAAGATCAGACTGAAAAGAGCAGGAAGAAAAAAATTGCCGGTATACCAGATTGTCGTGGCCGATGCGCGCTCACCAAGGGATGGCAAATTTCTTGAGGTTGTTGGCACTTATCAGCCAACAGCGAAACCACATGCTGTCACCATTAAAAAAGATCGTATTGTGTACTGGATGCAGACTGGCGCACAGCCTACAGCAACCGTAAACAGCCTTATCCGCACGACCGGGTTACTCTATGAACTCCGACTCAAAAGCATGGGTCGCAGCGAGGAAGAAATTTCGGCAGAGATGGGGAAGTGGCAGGAGCATCAGAACGTAAGACGCCAGAAGAGGCTTGCATTGAAATCCCATCGCCGTAGCGCCAAGAAAGAGGCCGAAGCGAAAGCTGCTACAGGTGGAGAGGCTTAATAACTCTCTTCCGGTGCGCTCAATATGGAACTCTATCTGACAGGCATCATTCTCAAGCCGAAAGGGTTGAAGGGTGAGGTGAAGGTGGAGCCGATTACGGATTTCCCTGAAAGTTTTCTCTCCCGCAAGGAGTATTACGCAGGGGTTTCCGTCGATTCGGCCAAGCGGTTAACGGTACAGAAAGCCGCTCTTGGGGGGGGCTTTGCGTGGTTGTTCTTTGAAGGGGTTGACAGCATGGAAAAAGCTGAAGGGCTTACGGGCTGGAAACTGTTTGTTGAAGAGAGTCAACTCTTGCCTCAGCCGCCTGATCGGGCCTATCTTCATGAGATCATAGGGATGAAGGTTCTTGACCGCACGCGTCGTGAGGTTGGCATCATTACCAATGTCCTTGCCATGCCGGCGCATGATGTCTATGAGGTTAAGGTCGGCGAAAAAAAGATTCTGCTGCCAGCCATAGAGCAGTTTGTTGAGGAGTTTAATCTTCGTGAACAGTACATTGTTGTACCAAGATTTGATGAATTCCTGTAAATGGTAGTGCATGATAACTCTTTTGAAACCTTTCTCAGCTCATGAGTGCCATAAGGATTGATGTGATTTCCGTCATTCCGGGGTTTTTTGATTCGCCGCTTGGCAATGGATTGTTAAGCATTGCTTGCCGAAAAAAACACGCGGAAATTCATCTGCATAACCTGCATGACTATGGACTGGGCAGGTACAAACAGGTTGATGATTCGCCTTTTGGCGGTGGAGCTGGAATGGTGCTTCGTCCGGAACCGGTCTTTGCCTGCATCGATGCACTTAAAGCTGAAAGAGAGTATGATGAGGTGATTTTTTTCTCGCCGGATGGAGAGTTGTTTGAGCAGTCTATGGCAAACAGATTTTCACGGATGCAGAACCTGATTCTTCTCTGCGGTCACTACAAGGCGGTTGATGAAAGAGTTCGTCAGAATTTGATTACTATGGAGATATCCATTGGTGATGTTGTTGTTTCAGGCGGGGAGATACCGGCACTGTTTTTTATGGATGCTCTTGTGAGGGTTATTCCTGGTGTTCTTGGCGACAGTGAGTCAGCGTTGACCGACTCTTTTCAGGCAGGAATCCTTGATTGTACCTATTACACCCGTCCAGCGGAATTCAGGGGAATGAAGGTGCCCGAAGTTTTGTTGAAAGGTCACCACGGCAATATTGAGCAGTGGCGTAGCGAGAATGCTCTTGAGAGAACGCGCAAGCGTCGTCCGGATCTTCTTGGTCAAAATAGTTTAGAATTAAAGGAAAAATAACGTAAATAGCATAGTTGTCATGGATCAGTTAATCAGGTTGGTTGAAGCCACTCAGGCAGTTACAGATTTTCCGGAAATCAATCCGGGTGATACCGTCAAAATTCAGTTGAAGGTTATTGAGGGCGAAAAGGAGAGACTTCAGGCTTTTGAGGGGGTTGTTATCAGCGACAGGGGTGCTGGAGGCAATAAAACCATCACCGTTCGCAAGATTTCTCATGGTGTCGGTGTTGAAAGGATTATTCCGGTAAACTCCCCCAACATTGAGAGCGTTACGGTGGTCAAGCATGGCAAGGCAAGAAGGGCAAAACTCTTCTACTTGCGCAAACGTACAGGCAAAGCCGCATTGAAAGTCAAGGAACGCAAGATTGTGGAGAAGGTCTGATCTTTTTTTCAGCAATCCGGCATGGCCGTAAAGCCCTGCCGGATACTCTTTTCAAGCCCCCCCTTGAGTATCCCTCTTTTCTGTTCACAATCCCTTGCTGGAAGTTGCTATGGTATTTCAACCTGTGAGTTCTGAGTTGCATCGTCAGAAGGTTGAACTTTTTCGCGAAAAGATTTTCAACTTTTACCGTTTGAACAAACGGAGCTTCCCCTGGAGGGAATGCACTGATCGGTATGCTGTCATGATCAGCGAGATCATGCTTCAGCAGACTCAGGCAGAACGGGTTGCAGGGAAGTTTTTGGCTTGGATGGATCGTTTTCCTGATACAGAAACCCTTGCCTCAGCTTCACTCAGGGAGGTTCTTTTACTCTGGAGTGGCTTGGGCTATAACTCGCGAGGCCAACGGCTGCAAACCTGTGCAAAGGTGATAATGGATCGTTTCGGCGGCATGGTGCCAACCACTCCCGAACAACTGAAAACCCTGCCCGGTATAGGCGACTATACCTGTCGTTCCATTCCGGTCTTTGCCGACAATCTCGATGTTGCCGCCGTTGATACCAACATTCGCCGTATCATCATCCATGAATTCGCCCTGCCTGAGGATAGCCCGAAACATAAGATTCAGTTTGCTGCTGAGCAGCTTTTGCCGAAAGGCCAAAGCCGTGAATGGCACAACGCCCTCATGGATTACGGATCGATCCATCTCACCAGTCGCAAAACAGGCATTCGTCCATTAACGAAGCAATCGAAATTTCAGGGTTCAAAGCGCTGGTATCGCGGCAGACTGCTGAAGGAAATTGTGGCTTCGGAAGCCATCTTTCTTGAAGAGATCGAAAAAAAGTATGGCTCCTGTCCCTGGGGTTTGCATGAAATTATAGACGGGCTCGTCCGTGAAGGCCTTGTGGATGAAACTGAAAGCCCAAGCGAACCGGGCGGCAGAGTGTTGAAAATCAGGGAGGAGCAGAGGTAAACGCGTTCAGGCAAACTGGAAGCCCTCTTTATCCTCCCTGTGGGTTCTGTCGGTTTACTCTGTATTATAAACCATATTGAGTGTATTATATACCTTGTCGATCTCGGCGGCATAGCGGGAGGTAATTTCCTTGCGTTTGAGTTTCATTGTTGGGGTCATGAGACAGTTTTCAATGGTGAATGCCGTGTCGACCAGCAGGAACTTACGTACCTTTTCATGTGTGGCAAGCTGCCGTGAAACGGTACGAATGAGCTTTTCAAAAATCTGCAGGGTACTTTTGTTCTCAATAAGTTCTTTGTTTGTGGTGGCAAAAATTCCTTCAGCAGCAGCAACCTCTTTGAGTTTGTTGAAATCAGGCACAATAAGGCCGATCAGAAATGGTCTTTTTTCACCAATGACAATAACTTGATCGACGAAAGGGCTTTCGGAAATCAGCTCCTCAATTGGCATTGGCGCAATATTTTTACCACCGGAGGTAACGATGATATGTTTTTTTCTGTCGGTTATTTTCAGATAGCCATCACGGTCAATAATACCTATGTCGCCGGTGTGGAACCATCCCTCCCGGATAACTTCACGGGTTGCCTCATCATCCTTCCAGTACCCCTTCATGATATTCGGGCCCTTCAGCAGTATTTCTCCATCCCCCGCAATCTTGACCTCAACGTTGTTTACCGCAGGCCCTACAGTACCATACTTGATCTTTTCCGGTCTGTTTACGTGGGTTACCGGTGAGGTTTCAGTCAGACCGAATCCCTCAAGAATCGTGATATCGAGTGCCTGAAAAAACTCGCCAATTTTCTGTGGCAGGGCAGCCCCTCCGGAAACAAAATAGCGCAACCTTCCGCCGAATTTGCTTTTGATTTTGCTGTAAACCAGCTTTTCAGCAAGTACATGTTGCAAAGAAAGAAGTTTTTGTGCTGTACCTCTTTCATTGATTTCCCTGTGATACTTTTCGCCCGTATTCAGTGCCCAGTAAAAGATTTTCTGCTTTATGGCACTCTGTGTTGAAATCTGCTTGAGAATGCTCATCTTGATGCGGTCAAACAGTCTCGGGACAGTAAAGATGATGGTTGGGCGAGCCTCACTCATGTTCAGCGAAATCGTTTCAACACTTTCGGCAAGATAGATGGTTGCTCCACAGGAAAAGAGCAGGTAATAACCACCGGTTCGCTCATAGGCATGGGAGAGAGGAAGAAAGGAAAGTCCGCAATCAGAATCATCGAGGCGGATAACGGATGAGCAGGATTTGACATTTTCACAAATATTGCGGTGCGTGAGCATTACCCCTTTTGGAACTCCCGTCGTGCCGGATGTGTAGATGATGGTCGCAACATCGTCTGGCTCTACAATCGTTCCGTCAAGGATCCACGGCTTTTCTTCAAGAATTTTTTCACCCATTGCCTTGACCTGGTTCAGATCAAGAACATCTTCGATGGCTTCCTCAAGCCGATTCATGACCACCACAAGTGTCAACTCAGGAAGTTTCTGCCAGATCGAAAGAATTTTGCCAAGCTGAAGCATGTTTGAGACTATGATGGCCTTCGCACTGCAGTTGTTGAGGATGTACTCAATCTGGTTAGCTGGCAGGGAGGGGTAGAGCGGCACATTTATAGCCCCAATATTCAGTATAGCCATGTCAGCAAGGTACCATCCTGGTCTGTTTTCCGAAAGAATGGCAACCCGCTCTTTTGCCGTGATGCCGTTGCGTTTCAGAAATGCGGAGAGAACTTGGGCATCTTTTTCAAAAGCATCATAAGAGATGGGTTCATACACCCCATTGATTTTCCTTGCGATTGGAAATTTCGACTCCTGCCCTTTGAAATGGTAAAAAACAGAGGAAAAGAGTTCTGGTAATGTCTGGAAGTCCGGATTGATAAGTCCCATCAGAGCAAGATTTTTTCTTGTGGAAGATATCCCTCAAAGGGAAAACAGCCAAGGATTTCACCGGAGCGTCTACGTAGATAATTTTCTTTGACTCAGCTCCCCGGGCAGTTCATTTGTGGCAATTTCAATGAATGATAAATATTTAACCATACATTCTTATCTTTGCAAATTGTGAAAATGATTTTTATGTTTTTTTTAGCTTTGTTTCCTGATTCTTTATGGGTTTGACGAAAAAAGCCAGCAGTACTCTGGTCGGTTATATTGGTCTTGCTCTTGGTATTGCCCTGGTTGTGTTTCAGTTTCGTCAAATTGATTTTGCTGGTGTGATTGGGCGGATCTCCTCAATTGGCTTTTCCTCGGCATTTATCCTCTTGCCATTTCTGATGCTTCATCTTTTGGAAACGTTTGCATGGATAAGAGTTTTTCCTCCAAGCATAACAGCAATATCATTTTCAAAACTGCTGAGAATACAGTTTATAACCGAAACCATATCCATGACACTTCCGGCAGGGATGGCTGTCGGCGAACCTCTTCGTCCTTTTCTTTGTCACCGATTTATTGGAATTCCACTTCCTGCAGGCGTTGCAAGTGTCGCTGTGCGCAAACTCATGCTTGGTGTGGCACAGGGACTTTATACCATTATCGGTGCCATGGCCGGTTTTTCGCTTCTGCAGGCAGTTTCCATTCCGATATTTCCCTTTGCTGTGCTTGGTTATATTATGGTTGGAGCTGGTACAATGGTTTTTCTCATTTTTCTCTTTTCACTTTTTCTTTTGCTTAACGGAAACGCTGCACAGAATGTGCATAGATTTTTGATGTTGGTGCCATTCAAAAAGGTGAAGACATGGTTGCTTGCAAAGGAGGCGGGATTTCTTGATACCGATGAGGAGTTGAAGAGTTTTGACGCGCCTTTTGCTGGCAGGCTGCTTTTTGTATTACTCATTTATATTCTTGCATGGTTCATGCTTGCACTTGAAAGTTATATTATTCTGCGATTGCTTGGTGTCGAGCTCTCTTTTTTACAGGTGCTTGCAATGGATACAACAATTACCATGCTCCGGGCTCTCTTTTTTTTCATCCCATCAGGACTCGGAGTACAGGAGTTAGGGTATCGTCTCTTTTTTCAAGCGCTCGGCATGCATAATTTCGCTGATTATGGCGCATTTGTCCTTTTGAGGCGATTCAAGGAGCTACTCTGGTACAGTTTCGGTTATGGTGTCATGTTTTTTTCAGGGGTTCATCTGCATGATGCGGAAGGGGTGAAGAACGGAGAGTTATGAAAAAGAAAGTATTATTTATTTGCGGTTCGATGAACCAGACCACCCAGATGCATCAGATCGCTGGGTTTCTGACCGATTATGAGCAGTATTTTTCTCCGTTTTTCAGTGATGGTCTCCTCGGATCTGCAAGTGACCGAGGACTTCTTGAGTTTACGATCATGGGCCGCAAGCGGTCGGAGCGTACACTTCATTATCTGCGTCACAACCATCTGAAACTTGATATTGGAGGTCTTGCGCATGCTTATGATTTAGTGGTGACCTGTACGGATCTTATTGTACCGAAACATATCCGGCGAAAAAAAATTGTGCTGGTACAGGAAGGAATGACTGAACCGGAAACTCTTCTCTATCATCTTGCACGAAACTTCCAGTGGATGCCTCGCTGGATTGCGGGTACGGCCACTACGGGGTTATCTGATGCCTATGAAAAGTTTTGTGTTGCCAGTGAAGGCTATCGTAATCTGTTTATCCGCAAAGGGGTAAGTCCGGCAAAGATTGAGGTGACAAGCATTCCAAACTTTGACAATTGCGAACAGTATCTTCAGAACGATTTTGCCTGGCACGATTACGTGCTTGTTTGTACATCGGATAACCGTGAAACGTTTATTTACGAAAATCGCCTCAAAAACATCAGAAAGTATCTTGAAATAGCCGATGGCCGTCAGCTTCTTTTCAAATTGCATCCCAATGAAAATATCGAACGGGCGACAAGGGAAATTGAACGCTACGCTCCCCGGAGCCTTGTTTTCAGTGAAGGAAAAACCGAAGAGATGATAGCCAACTCTATGATGTTGATAGCACAGTTTTCATCGACCATTTTTGTGGCATCCGCCCTTAACAAAATTGTGCATTGCAGCCTGCCCCCTGAAGAGTTAAAAGCGCTGACGCCGTTACAGAATAAATCTGCAGCAAAAAAAATCGCTGATGTCTGCCGGCAGGTAATAGAGGGGTGACAACAAAGAACAACTATTCATTATGCACACCGTAGCAATCATTCCGGCAAGAGGCGGATCGAAAGGGCTGAAAGAGAAAAATATTTATCCCGTGGCAGGAAAACCCTTGTTGGCGTGGACTGTTTTGCAGGCATTGACATCGACAAGCATTGAAAAAGTCTTTGTGACAACGGACGACGAGGTGATAGCAAAAGTTGCTTCTGAGTATGGTGCGGAGGTAATTGTGCGCCCTGCGGAACTTGCCGGCGACAAGGCAAGCTCAGAATCGGCTCTCTTGCATGCCGCAGGGGTTATTGAACGGGAGTACAATATGCCGCTCAGTACCATTGTCTTTCTTCAAGCCACCTCACCCTTGCGGAAGCCGGGAGATATTGATCGTGCGGTAGAACTGTTTTTTAGGGAAGAAGCTGATTCGCTCATTTCAGTCACCAGAGCCGATGATCTTACCTTGTGGGAATCAAGGGAAGGGAAGTGGAAGAGTGTCAATTTTGATTACCGCAATCGCGGTATGCGACAGGATCGCCCAACGCAGTTCATTGAAAATGGCTCGATCTATATTTTCAAGCCTGAAACTCTTGTTACTTATGGCAACAGAATCGGTCAAAAGCTCTCTACCTATGAAATGGAGTTCTGGCAAACTTGGGAGATTGATACGGTCGAGGAAATAGATTTGATTGAGTATTACTTGTATAAAAAAAAATTGGGCATTCAGGATACAAATCAACAGAACCATTAGAATACTGATTTTATGAATTTTTTTTTATCTACCGATCTTGTTATCGGGGTTAACGAGGCACTGAAGCTGAATGAGCATCTGGCACAATTATCGGTGAAGAAGCCTGGCATTGTCTATGATGCCAACATAGCCGGAACGCTCTATTTTCAGGAGGTATTGAGGAACATCACCTCGGGATATCCCAATGCCGTGCTCTATTGCAACGAATTCGGCGGAGAGCCGACCTATACCCATCTTGAAACGGTGGCTGAATTTTTCCGAAGTAATCCACCTGACGCCATAGTTGCCATAGGCGGAGGCAGTACCCTTGATCTTGGCAAAGGGGTTGCACTGCTTATGACCAACACCGTCCCGGCTCTTTCGCTCAAAGGATTTCCTTCCGGTGTGAACGATCCTCTGCCGCTTGTAACGGTACCCTCCCTTCTTGGAAGTGGGGCGGAAATCAGCTTTAATGCGGTCTTTATTGATGAAGTCGAGGGGCGCAAGCTTGGCATTAACAGCCGGAAGAATTTCCCCAAAAAAGCTGTTATTGATCCGCAACTCTCCATGACGGCACCTCTTGAAAGCGTTATTGCGTCGGCTATGGACAGTCTTGTGCATTGCGTTGACAGTTTCGGTTCGATAAAGCATACCGCTTTGAGCAGGATTTTTGCTGTAGAGGGATTCCAGCGAACCTTTTATGCGTTACAACAAAACCAGCTTGATCGGGCAGAGTCGCGACTTGATCTTGCCATTGGCAGTGTCTGTGGCACGGCAGCACTCATGAACTCCGGAGATGGTCCGACCAATGGTTTTGCCTACTATCTCGGCGTAAAACACCGTGTACCGCACGGTCTTGCCGGCGCGATTTTTCTCAAGGAGGTAATGCGCTATAACCACCTTCACGGATATGAAAAATATGCACTCCTTAATCCCATGCGTTCAACCCCTTCGCCCAGAGAGGCTACGGTCGAACTGCTTGAAGAGATGGATGAACTCTATCGGCAACTTCAGATTCCTTCACTTGTCCCTTACGGGTATGGAAAGGGTAATGTAGCCGAATTTGCCCGTAACGCATCAGAAGCCCTGAAAGGCTCTTTTTCGGGTAATCCGGTTGCATTTACTGAAGAATCAGCACTGGCTGTTGTTACTCAATTAACCTAAAAAAAAGAGCGGGATACCTATTATGGCTGGCGCAGAACTGATCGGAAGTGAGGAATTGGCTGAAATACAGGAGCTTTTCAGTCACGAAAAAGTCAATTTATACCGTTACGGCGGTGGCAATTACAAGGCAAGGGAGTTTGAGGAGAAATTTGCTGCATGGATGGGTGTAAAGTATGCCCATGCGGTCTCTTCCGGTACCGCTGCAATCCATTGCGCCCTTGCTGGTGCAGGAATTGGCCCTGGTGATGAGGTTATCACAACAGCATGGACCTTTATCGCTCCAGTCGAGGCTATCAGTGCGCTTGGCGCTCTGCCCGTGCCGGTTGAGCTTGATGAAACCTATCATCTTGACCCGCTTGAGGTTGAAAAAGCTATTACACCAGCCACGAAAGCCGTGGTGGCAATTCCCATGTGGGCTTCACCAAAAATGGATGAGCTGTCTGCGCTTTGCCGCAAGCATGGCCTGATATTGATTGAGGATGCTGCACAAGCGCTTGGAGCCACTTTCAAAGGCCGGAAACTTGGCACTTTCGGGAGTGTTGCCTCATTCTCCTTTGATGCAGGCAAGACGCTTCACACCGGTGAGGGCGGAATCATTGTAACCAACGACAAAGAGATCTATGACCGCGCAGCGGAGTTCTCTGACCATGGTCACATGCACCAGCCCGGTTTACCGAGAGGTAAAGATCCCAGACGCTCAAAAGGGCTTAACTTGCGACTCAGTGAAGTGACTGCGGCAATCGGACTGGCACAGCTTGCAAAAATTGATGCCATTCTTTCAAAATCAAGAGAGAACAAAAAGAAAATCAAGGAGTCAATCCGTCATCTTGACAACCTTATCTTCAGACCTTTCAGTGATGAAGCTGGCTCACAGGGAGATACCCTTATTTTCAGGGTCAGGGATCGTGAAGCAGCCCTGCAGTTTGAAGCACACCTGATGGAACATGGTTTCGGTACCAAGATTCTGCCTGAAGCGCTCGACTGGCACTATGCCGGGGTATGGGGACACCTTCTTGGAGAATATGACCGGTACCGCGATGCCGATCTTGAAGCGCTCTGGCCGAAAACCGGTATCATGCTGCGCAGCAGTATCTGTCTGAACATTCCTGTACTGATGGATGACGTAACGATTGAGAAGCTTGTTCAGGCCATCGTCTCCGGTTCAAAAAAAATCGGATAGCGAGGAGGGGAGTTGTTAATACAAAAAAAGCCTGCATCACGCAGGCTTTTTTTGTTGCTTGAGGCGAAGAGCGGACTCGAACCGCTGTACAAGGTTTTGCAGACCTCTGCCTAACCACTCGGCCACTTCGCCATCACGGGAGTGTTAAGGTAAGAAAAAAGTTATTCTTTGCAAATCGGGGCAGACCCTTATTTGTTGCTTCAACAGATAAACATTATTATTATCGTTATATGAGTCGTATGTGCCACAAAAACAAGGTTTTTCATCCTCTCACAAACGCCATTTTCGAGGAGCGAGGAAGGGTACTTGGTTTGGAAAACCGCGAACGCATGGCCGGAATTCTGCAACCCTTGCGCGAACAGCTTGACTCTTTTCGGAGAAGGGTTGACGAGGTGCATCATAGTGATACAGAACAGGCTGTGCGCCAATTGCAGGAGCTCAGTGGCAGAGTGAGTGATGAGGCAAACATGCTGGCACGAGCTATAAAGGGCGACACAAAAAAGCAGGGGGAGTGGGGCGAGATAATTATTGAGAGGATCTTTGAATCCTCAGGGCTCGTAAAAGGGCGTGAATATATGGTGCAGGAGGGCTTTCGGGGAGAGGACGGTTTACTTAAACGCCCGGATTTCATGGTGTTGCTACCTGATGACAAAGCGGTGATCGTCGATTCCAAAGTGTCACTGGCCGCTTATGAGCGTTTCTGCAGCTTTGATGAAGAAACGCAACGGCAGACGGCACTCCGGGAGCATGTGCAGTCAAAAGAGTACTGCGGAATCGGCGGCAACCGGACGCTCGATTTTATCATCATGTGTATTCCTCTCGAATCTGCATGGCAGGCGGCCATGCAGGGTGATCCCGAATTAATGTATGATCTTGCCGGCAAAAGTGTGGTTTTGTGTGGTCCAACAACGCTGATGATCACGCTCAAGTTGATTGCACAGATCTGGCGGCGGGAGAATGAGAACCGTAATGCCGAGCTTATTGCTGAAAAGGCTGGAAAGATTTATGATCAGGCTGTTCTTGTTTTTGAAGCCATGATTGATGCACATAAAAAACTTTCAGGAGTATCAGAGTCGTTTGACCTCGCTCTTAAACGCCTGAAAGAGGGACGGAGAAATTTGGCGGGACGGATTGAGGAGATTCGCAAGCTCGGAGCAAAGGTAAGCCGCCAGATAGCACAGGAACTTGCTGCTGAAGTGGAAAGTGATACTTTCGAGAACGAGTAACAATGTCTATGATCTCGACTCGTCGTAAGCCTTGATTTCATTCTCGACCCTTGCGCCATCATTATTCAGGGCCACTTTAAGATCGTAATCCATTTGCAACCCGAACCAGAACTGTGGCGGAGTACCAAAATAACGGCCAAGGCGCAGAGCAGTTTCGGCTGTTATACACCGTTTTCCGGCAATAATATCATTTATGCGCCAGACGGGAATACAGAGATCCTCGGCAATTCTCTTTTCACTGAGATTCATAGGGGTGAGGTAATCCTCAAGCAGAACCGTTCCAGGATGAAGCGGCAACATTTTTCTGACAAGCATTGATGAATTTCCTCATGGTAACCTGAATTTGCAATTCTCGAACTCACAACAAATCAGTTTACCATTTTTTTATGTATTTCACCTCTATTATTCTCCAATTCCTCTGTTGAACACCCTCTTATCCTTGCTTTGCGACCTCTCCTTGAAGGTGACAGGATTTCATCCTGCATTTCATATAAGCCCGGTTTTTATAAAATAATTTGTTTTTGTTATAACTGATACTATATTTATATCAATTAAGCGGATATCCGTGAAGATACTGACAAAAGGGATTGATAACGCCATAGCGGCACGGTTGATGTTTGCTGTTTCGAGGTGTTGTTCTGTGTCCACAAATGAGCAATTCATACAAAAAATTACAATAACGGTGTAAGAAACTTATGAAACGGCAGATTATAACGATAGATGAAACACGATGTACCGGATGTGGCGACTGTATTCCGGGTTGTCCAGAAGGAGCATTGCAGGTGATCGACGGTAAAGCCCGGTTGATCAGTGATCTTTTTTGCGATGGTCTTGGAGCCTGTATTGGTCATTGCCCAACTGGAGCAATGAAGATTGAATCCCGGGATGCTGACCCTTATAATGAAAAACGGGTAATGCATGAAAGCATTGTTCGTGGCGGCCCGAAGGTAATTGCCGCTCATCTGCATCACCTTATCGATCATGGCCAAAATGATTTTGTGCAGCAGGCAATTGCCTATCTTGAAGAGCAGGGAATTGCCAACCCGCTTGATAGCGAACTATCCGATAATTTGGTCGTCCAACAGTCGCATAAAGGTCACCAAAAGGCACCTCATGGCGGGGGATGTCCCGGAAGCAGAGTGGTTGATTTCAGTGTAAAAGATCATTCTGCTGCAGGAACGCTTGCTCCTGTGTCTGGTGTGGCCATCAAGAGCGCACTTCGACAGTGGCCGATTCAGCTTCACCTTGTTTCTCCACAGGCTCCCTATTATCAGGGTTCAGATCTGCTGCTTGCTGCAGACTGTACCGCTTTTGCTGTCGGCAACTTCCACAGCTCATTCATGCACGGCAAAAGCCTGGCAATTGCCTGTCCGAAGCTTGATTCGGAGATGGACATTTACGTTGATAAACTTGCCACGATGATCGACCTGTCACATATTAATACGATCACTGTGGCGATTATGGAGGTGCCTTGTTGCGGCGGCCTGATGTCGATTGTTGCCGAAGCACTTCGAAAGGCGTCACGCAAGGTGCCGGTCAAAAAAATTGTTATAGGTTTGCAGGGTGAGACTCTGGCGGAAGAGTGGGTTTAAGACGGTTTTGTATGACGGGTTCTGAGAAGCTGCTTGGTCAATCAAGTGAAGTTTCCGAAATTTAAACAGGGAAAAATCGTGCTGAAAGATGCGATGGGAGGATATCGGGGGACGGCGATTGAGATCAGCAGGATTATCATGGAAGAGCCTGGCAATGCGGAGGCTTGGTATAACCGGGGCAACGCATGGAGCAGTTGTGGGGAGTATAACGATGCTGTCAGGGATTATACTATGGCACTCAAGATTGGACTCCGGTTTCGAGAGGCCATCAATGCCTACGGTAACCGAGGAATGGCGAGAGTTGAAACGGGTGATCTGGATGGGGCCATCAATGATTTTAGCGAAATCATTGACCGAAAGCCAAAAAACAGCTTGATTTTACATACGGCATATCAGAATCGGGCACTGGCAAGAGAAAAAAAAGGCGACATTGTGTTTGCAGCAGGGGACAGGATAGAGGCTTGTCGGCTTAAAAACAACTTGCCTCTTGGCCGTTAATATTTAAATAATTTTACACCGATATGTGAAAAGTCGGCTATTTGCTTTCAATTCGTTGTTTTAAATATCAACATCATGCGAATTGCTGTTTTTATAACAGAAAAAGCCAGTAAAACGATGTTCCCATTGTTGTCATAGGCTGGATAGACTGCAAGCTGATAGCGTACCTTTTGATTGCGATCAGCCTCACAGGTCTCATTGATAGCTTCATCTTTAAAGTGAACCGGCTCTCCTGTATGAAAGAGCAGCTCAAACTTTACTTTTCGATATTTCGAGAGCTTTCTCTTCAGAGTTCAACAGCAGCTTTGGAGGTATTTGTATTGGCAGTGAAAATAGAAAAGTTGTGCCTCCCTCAGGTGGAGAGTCTACGGAAAGGTTTCCCTGATATTTTTTAACGATGATGTGGTGGCTAATGCTTAAACCAAGGCAGGTTCCAGTACCATGCTCTTTTGTACTGACAAAGGGGTCAAATATTCTTTTCTGTATCTCTTCAGGAATTCCTGGGCCTTCATTTGTGATGGAAAAAAAGATGCTTTCGGGGGTGGCCCATGTTTTAATTTCAATCAGGCCGGGACTCTTCAGGTTTTGTAACTTGATGGCATGGCTGGCGTTGATGATCAGGTTGAGGACGACCTGATTGATTTGTGATGGATCGCAAAAGAGAGGGGGGAGATCTTCAAGCTTTAAGGCAACAGTAGCAATAGTGCTGTATTCCTGTTTTGCAATGACGAGAGTTTCCCGAACTACCTTGTTTAGATCAAGTGCGCTTATGTTATTCAGCACATTCTTGAAAGAGTAGCTTCTCATACTGCGGGTTATGGCCGTAATGCGTTCGATCCCATTTTTTGAGTTTTCAAGAGTTTCTGGAATGCTTTTGAGGAGTTGATCAATCTGAAGCTCTCTCTCTTTATTACGGAGTTGCTCTACCTCTTCGGTTTCAGCACTTCCGGCTATGAATTTATCAATGAGGCCGCGATACTGACCCACAAGTTCACAAAGATCCTCAAAATCATCTTGGAGGTTATATTCGTTGAGAGTGATGTAATTGAGAGGGTTACCTATTTCGTGAGCAATTCCGGCTGCAAGCTGCCCGATCATCTCCATTTTCATTGATTTCTGAAGCTGATCGTGCATTTTTTTCTGCTCATCTTCAGCAATTTTTTTAGCGACAATATCCCATAACTTGTTGGCAAGGAGTTCCATCCATTTGACATCATCCGCATCATAGTCACGGAGCTTATTGCCAACCCCAAGAATTGCAACAACCTTTTCGTCGCGCAAAACTGGAACAACCATCTCACGCCTTACCTCGGCATGACCCTCCGAAATCCATGTACGATCCTTGACTGCCGCATAATCATTACGGATAACTGCTCTCTTTTCGCGCACAGCATCTGCACATATTCCCGCCTTGTTCAGAGAACAGTATCGAGCATCACTTTTCGCTGTGCACATATTTTTTGTCGTCATGGTTGTGCACACATGCTTTGAGAGCATCATCTGATCCTCAGTAACAAAGTAATAAAAACCAATCGAGCTTTCTGTTAATAGTGCGGCTTCATCAATTGTCCTTTGCAAGAGTTCTTCTATCGAATGGGTTGCTTCCATCAAAATAAGAGAGTGGTGAAATGCTATAACCATTTCGTAACGTTTCTGGTCGGTAACATCATAAATAATCGAATAGAGACAATCCTTGCCAGCAATCTCAACCTTGTTGCTGAACACATCCACATCACGAACAGAACCGTTTGCCCTCCGGTGCCGGAATGAAAAGTGATTTTTCTCTGCTGATCTGGTTTTTTGCATGGCGGCTATGACCTGTTCAGGAGAGAGTGTATTGATCTCCTGTATATGCATTCGGCAAAGTGTTTCGATTGGCCAACCGTAAAACCCTGCTGCTGCCGGATTGGCATCAATAATCCTGCCATCCTCGAAATCAATGATAAGCATCACGGTATGATGGTTCTGAAAGAGGTGCCGGTAACGATTTTCACTCAGACGCAAATTTTTCTCCGCCAGTCGCTGTGCTTTACGGCTCCGTAATACGGTAATTCCATAAGCCAGGTTGTCAGCCAGTGCTGCAAGCAGAGCTGTCTCCATTGAATCAAAAGCATCCGGATGGGCGGAATAAACAGTTACTGCGCCAAACACTTTCTTGCTTACTTTCAAGGGAAAAGCCTGAACGGAAGCGTAACCTCGCTTTATGGCATCCATACGCCATAGCTCGAATTGCGGATCGTTTAAAACATCATACACTAACGATGGCTTACCCGTACGAATTGCTATTCCCGTAGGGCCGCATCCACGATCAACATCAGCCCAGGAGACCATCACCTTTTCCGGGTACCCCTCATCAAAACCTGCCTGGGCAACGGGGCGGAGGCTTATTGCCTTACCCTGTGCCGTATAACCGACCCATACCATCCGATAGCCGCCAATCTCAACGATAATATCGCAAACCGCATGCAACAAATCCGCCTCACTACAAGCATGAAGAATGCTCTCATTACATTTGCCTAACGCCAGGAGTGTGCGGTTCAATCTCTGAAGCTCGCTCTCCGACTTCTTGCGCTCGGTAATGTCGTTTCCAAGACCAATAAGAAATGGCTTATGATCAATAATAACCCTTTTGCCCCTTAAGAGATACCACAGAAATTCCGGACCACCTCGACGAAAAGCTCTCACTTCAGCCCAATCCTCAACGCCGTTGTTGATGATGTTCAAAATTTTTTCTTTCACCAACAAGCGGTCATCCGGATGAATACTTTCCAATGCGCTGGTCGCCGTCATCTCCTGTTCGGATTTAAACATGACTGAATCGCGCAGATAGTCGTTCCACATCACAAACTGCCCGTTGGCATCCAGCAAATAGAATAGACCAGGAATAGCCTCGATGATCTCTTTGACGAAATCATGATCATTTTCGACATTACTTATATTCGTTTTTGCGTTTGAGTGGAGTCTGATATTTCGTGGTTTATTTTTTGCGGCATGGTTCGCCTACTTTCGACCTTTGAAGGTTTTCTGCAACACAGATATTTTTACAGTTACCCATCATGAACATTTCGAAGAAAATTAACGAAAATCATGGCCATTTTAATAATTTTTTTGCGTATGAATACTCCACACTCAACGGTCGGCATATAAAACCTCATAATCATCTCTGTTTCGGTCATGGCCACGATGATGCGCTGATAATGGCGGACATCCTCATCGCTGAGTTTCCTCCGCAGGTGCCGCTCTCACTGGAAGAAGCAAGACATCAGATTACGAAGTATATTCGATACTACAACGATAAACGTTTGCACGGTGCGATTGGTTATATTGCCTCCAATGAGAAACTGGAGTGCCGTGACATAGAGATTTTCACAAAACGCGATAAAAAGCTTGAAGCCGCCAGAGAGGTACTTCAACAAAAAAGACAGGAAATATGACACCGTCTCGATTATCACCAGATTTCGACAACTGCTGCTAACTTTAACTCGCTAAATCAACAAAGGTATTTATCCATTTCCAGTTGAGCAAAAACGCTATCGGTAACCGCTCCTTTTTTTTAGTAGTGTACCGCTGCGTAGAAGATGTTTTTTTTGACCTCGCTGATTACAAACTGGTAACTTTCCCTCTCTTTCCACCAAAGCACCCTGTGCCACCATAAAGGGTTTGTCGAAACAAGAATAAATGTTTTGGGAGATCCTTCAAATGCCCGGCTCCATGTTTGATGAAGGCGGAGCATGTGGGGTGGATCGCTGACGACAATTGCACTTTGCCATCCATTGCTTTCCATCATTTTTGATGTATTTATTGCTTCATCCCAGGTTGTTTTTGATTTCGCATCGATGATAATTGCTTTTTGGGGGACGCCAAGTGCCCTCATACGCCGTTCACGCCAGTTGAGGTGAGCGGGACGGTAAAATCTTTCATCAATGCCTGTCAGAACAACGTGAGTGGCATATCCAGCCTTGTAGAGTTCAGCCCCTTTGCGTACCCGGAGTCCACTATCACCTCCCAGCACAACAATAACATCACTTTTTTCAGGATTGGCAGCATGTTGTGAAACAAGTATACCAAGGCTTAAAAAAAAGAGCGCTGCTGCAGTACCTGCGGAAAGACAAGATATAAGGGCAATCTTAAACAAACGTTTCATAGAGACGATTGGAGGGTTAGTGTCCCGTAATGCAATTTTTGGTGAGTACATAACGGACATTTCGATTGCCTGCAATCAAAATAGTAACCAATTTTTGAAAGCTTGCAGTAGCTTTACGGATAAATGAAAAATATCTCTTGTCATTGAGCAATTTTCCGCAAGAAAAATAAAGTTAACTGAAGTCTGTTTTTTTTGTATAAATTAATAAGAATTAATGCTTTAGTGTATTTTTTCTGCAAAAAAAATCTTTTTTGAATATAGACAAACGATACCATTTGCTCGAACGAAAGCTAATAAGAATTTTCAGTGAAAGAGAAGGATTGTGAGAAAGAAAACGATGACATCTCCTCAGAAAGAGAGGGGATAGAGAAGCGCGAACGGGCGTTCACTAAAATCATGATTGAGAGTTTACCCGGCTCGTTTTCTATCAGTGATGCCAATGGACGACTTGTCTGGTGGAACACCTATCATCAAGAGGTGCTTGTCGGAAAAGATGATCACGAGATGTTTTCGACCAATGCTCTTGAGGTATTTCATCCAGATGACAGAGCATTTGTATTGGACAAAATGCTCAACGTCCTGAACCACGGCATTGAAGAGACTGGTGAAGGGAGAGTCTTGCTTCGCGGCGGACCGAAATACCAATGGCGAATGATAACAGGCAAGAGGATAGTAATCGATGAAGAACCTTTTGTTGTTGCTGTTGGTATTGATATCACGGAGCGCAAGCGGCTTGAAGCCATCACGGCGTTTCGTCTGCGTCTTCACGATATTATGGATACCGCTTCCCTCGATGGGCTATTGAGGGTTGCCATAGATGAAGTTGAACGTCTGACGGAAAGTTCAATTGGGTTTTTTCATGTTCTCAGTGACGATCAGGTCAAATTTTCAATGCGGGTATACTCAACCAGCACCAAAAATCTTGAAGCAGAACAACATAACATATTCCTGAACGAAGAGGAGATATTGGCCGCTGCGATACAGCAGAGAGATGCTTTTATTTTCAATAATTACAAAGCATCAACAAAGCATGGTGATGCACCGGATGCCGATTCTGCCATCAAACGGCTCCTCTTGATTCCCCTCATGCGGGGAGTCACCGCTCATGCACTGCTTTGCGTGGAAGGCAAATCGTACGATTATGATGAGGATGACTCAATAATGGCGGGCATTCTGGCTAATTTTGCCTGGGATGTTTTCTCTCGTAAACGTGCAGAGTTGTCGGAACAAAAGATCCAGAAGTCACTTTTTCAGTCTCAAAAAATGGAACTGGTTGGCCAGCTTGCCGGAGGTATTGCTCATGATTTCCATAATATGTTGGGAGTGATTCATAACAATGCCGAAATGGCTATGAATCAAGAGGCTATTGATGGGCCGCTTCTGTATAATATGAAGGCAATTCTTAAGGCTGCGGAGCACTCTTCTTATCTCTGTAATCAACTTATTGCTTTTTCCCGTAATCAGTGCGTCATGCCAATAGTTTTTGATCTTAACACCATGGTTGAAAGGGTGCTTGGTATTTTGAAGCGGTTTATTGGTGAAAATATCTCTCTGGTATGGATACCCGCCCCCCGCACTCTTTCCGTCAAGATTGATCCCGAACAAATTGAGCTGATTCTTGGCAACCTTTGCCTCAATTCCCGGGATGCTATACATGGTATTGGCAAAATTACCATCAAAACCAGCTTGATTCATGTTGAAAAAGCTGAATGCGCTGATGGCCATCCATGCAAGGAACCGGGCAATTATGTCGTTCTTTTCGTGACTGATGACGGATGCGGAGTCACAAAAAAAAATCTTCCCTTCATTTTTGAACCGTTTTTCACCACAAAAGAGAAAAGAAAAGGTGCTGGCATGGGCCTTGCAACAGTTTATGGTATCATCAAGCAGAACAAAGCATCAATCGAATGCACCAGCGAGCCAGGCAGGGGAACTACCTTTACAGTCTGGTTCCCGCAACACACAGGTTATCCTTTGGCTGATCTGCATGAGCATAACCAGCCGATGCTTTCGACAACTCAGTGTAAAGAGCTGATACTGCTTGTTGAAGATGTGCCCGATAACCTGAGTATATGCAAGCTCGTGCTTGAAAACAGAGGATACAGGGTACTTGATGCGGCTTCACCAAGTGCCGCAATCCGTATTGCCGATGAGTACAAGTGCCAAATTAAACTGCTTATAACCGACGTTGTGTTGCCCGAGATGAATGGTTGTGATCTTTCAAAAAGACTTCAGTCAACATTCCCAAACCTTAAAACCCTCTTTATGTCTGGTTACAACTCAGAGATTGTCAATAATCAAAGGGGTGTTGATCTCGAAATGGACTTTATCCAGAAGCCTTTTTCCATCAAAACATTTCTTGCTGCTGTTGATAAAATTCTTGTCAATTCCTGATCGCAATGGGCGAGCACCAGATAACAGCTTTTATCTCTGTTGCAGCTTTTAATTATAGCGAGTTTTTCATAAATTGGCAGCGTCAAAAAGTTATCGGGGTTTTGCATAACCTTTTTCAAAAAAATCGATGAAGCCATCGCTTTCTTTGTTTGTGCTTTTTTTGTTTTTTCTTGCTGGCTGTTCAGGCCAAAAAAGGGAAAAACAAGTCAGTGTACCCACTTCAGTGAGCAAATCCCGGATTGGACTGGTCTTTGATGTTGGCGGCAGGGGTGATAAATCATTCAATGATTCTGCCTATAATGGCCTGGAAATTGCAAAATCGAAGCACGGTGTCAACTTTATCTTCATAGAACCACAGGGAGAGGGAGCCGATCGAGAGGCTTCTTTACGCCAGATGGCCGTGGATCCGGATATAGGACTGATCATCGGTGTTGGTATGCTTTTCAGTGAGGATATTACTGCCATAGCCGCAGAATTTCCCGACAAAAAATTTGTCTGCATTGACTATATTCACCAACCGAAAGTTGTCATACCCGCTAATCTTCAGGGTATTGCTTTTGAAGAGAAAAAAGGATCTTTTCTGGCAGGAGCCCTTGCTGCGATGGTTACCAGAACAAAAACTGTTGGGTTCATCGGAGGAATGGAGTCAAGCGTCATCAAGAAATTTGAGAGTGGTTTCATTGAGGGTGTCCGCTCAATCAATCCCGCCATCAGAGTTATTTCCGGTTATATCGGTATGACCGGAAGCGCTTTTGCAGATCCTGCCAAGGGCAAAGAACTTGCACTTGGTCAATATGGCAGAGGTGCGGACATTGTTTATCAGGCAGCCGGAGCCAGTGGACTCGGTGTCATCGAAGCCGCGAAGGAAAGTAAAAAGCTTGTTATCTGCACTGATCGCGATCAGGAACCAGAAGCTCCAGGATTCGTGCTGACAAGTATGACCAAAGCTGTTGACAGGGCTCTGCTGAAAACAGTCGAGACGTTTCTTGACGGCAGTTTCAAGGGTGGTTGCGTCTCGGTATTCGGTCTGGCCGATCGTTATACGGACTACGTTTACAACAAAAAAAACGCTTCATTGATTGGCATAAAAAATCATCAACAACTGGAGGATATCAGAAAAAAATTATTAGTAGGAGAAATTGTTGTCGATGAGACCGCCGTTGTACAATAATGGTTGCAGGAGCCGCCAGTATGAAACCGGCTGCTTTTTGGGGTGAGCGGAAAAATAAAGGATTGTTAATTGATTTGAAGTACAATACTGGTGAATAAAAAAATCCTTGTAACCGGGGCAACTGGTTTTATTGGTTCAAGTTTGGTGAAAAAACTGGCTTTAACCGACGATGAAGTATCAATTCTTGTACGAAAAAATTCGGATTTAACATCACTCACCGATGTTTTGCACAAGGTCAAGCTTGTTTATGGCGATATTACTGACCGGGCTTCGCTGGACAGGGCGCTGAAAGGTATTGATTTGGTCTATCACTCAGCAGGTCTTACCTATATGGGTGACAAGAAAAATGCGCTGCTCTATAAAATTAATGTTGAAGGTACCCGCAATATTCTGCAGGCTTCTGCCGCCGCTGGTGTTACCAGAGTGGTGCATGTCAGTTCCATAACCGCAGTAGGAATTGCCTTCGACAAAAAACCTGTTGATGAATCCGTTATCTGGAATTTCCATCAGATCGACCTTGAGTATGCCAGAACAAAACACCTTTCAGAAGTAGAGGTCGCTGAAGCAGTCAAAAAAGGTTTGGACTGTGTGATTGTAAATCCCGCATTTGTGTTTGGTGCAGGAGACATCAATTTTAATGCCGGACGGATCATCAAGGATATTTACAACAGAAAGCTTCCATTTTATCCTCTTGGCGGCATCTGTGTGGTCGATGTTGAGATCGTTGCAGATACGATCATCACCGCCATGAAAAAAGGAAAAACAGGGGAGCGTTACATCCTTGGAGGAGAAAACGTCTCTTACAAGCAGCTTGCTGATACGATTTCGAAGATTACCGGAGCACCAAGGGTTCATTTCCCTCTTCCGTTCTGGATGGCCAAAATACTGAAACTGGCGCTTGATCTCTATAAAAACAAGAACCGGATATCGAAGCTTTTCAATATGTCGATGTTCGGGGTCGCCTCTCATTTCCTCTATTTTGATTCAGCCAAGGCAACACGTGAACTGAATATGCAGTATGAACCCCATGAACACAGCATCCGCAACGCATACGAGTGGTACAGGGATCGCAAAATGCTTTAGGATATTACCCTGCAGAAGTTGAGAGTTCTCCTTTTTACGGTTTCTGGCAAAAAAGCATCATCCTTGGCGAATCATTTACCATATAAGGTTCGCCTTGGTAGTTGCCTGCAATATGAGCCACTGAAAAGCCAGCCTCCATAAGCATTGACAGAATCTCCTCCTTCCCATAAAGCCTTACCGATTCAGAAAATGTTAGCGTTTCGCCTGCTGAACGGGTAATGGTAATTGTTTTGGTAATCCTGTCGCTGTCAAATGCACGCTCTTCATGAATGGTAAGATTGCCAGCAGTTTTCAGGGAGTGAGGCACCAGGTTTCGCTCAAGAGGGATCGGATTAAGAAGATCCAGAACGTACCATCCACCCTCTTTAAGCGCACCATAAGCCATTTCAAGCACCAACCGGTCATCGTCCTTCCGTTCAAAATAACCGAAACTTGTAAAGAGCTGAACGATAAGATCAAAATCACCAGTAGCGGGCACTTGCCTCATATCACAGCAGGTAAGGCTCAGTTGTAACTGGCTTTTTATGGCCTCTTTCCGGGCTTCTTCGAGCAAAAACGGTGAAAGGTCATTTCCTGTGACTGTACAGCCGAGTCGGGCAAGCTCAAGAGCGTGTCGGCCAGCGCCACATGCGATATCAAGTACCGATAGCGATGCAAGCTCCTGGTTTTCAAGGCCGGAAAGGGAGAGAATGGTTTGAATACAGCGTACAGCTTCATCACGGTCACGGTGGCTGTAAACCTCAAGATAGAGCGGATGGTTAAACCACTCTTCAAACCAGAGCATTGACGAGTTCGTCTCCGAACTATCTGAATAATCAGTCATACCCAGGAGAAAAAAAGGTGATGAAGCAGGTAAGATTCAGGGCACCCTGCGATGCCCTGAAGAGGTATCGGGGTATGATTATTTTGCGTAATCGGTGATTGCCTTTGCAAGAATCACCTGGTCATTTTCTCCGTTAGGAATCCTGACGTTCTTTTCAATGAATTTCCATGCATTGGTTTTCTCTGATTTTACAGAAAAAATGACTTTGGCACACTTGAAATCGCTGGTACCCGTTTTTTTGCCTTTATCTGCAAACGATTGTTTCTTTGCCATGACTCGTACGATAGTTCTTTAGGTTAAAAGGCGGATTTGTTTTTCTGCCCAAAAAGTCAACAAAGGTAATAAAAATTTCATCGATAATCAAAAAACCTTATCCTTGAATTATTTCTAAAAGGTATCCGATTCAAGAAGTTGTCCCTTATGATAGATTCTGCTCGCTTTTCCTTTCAGAGAGTGATTGAGAAAGGGTGTATTTGTCGATTTGGATTTGAGTGAACTGGAGGTCACACTCCATTGGGCCTCTGGGTCAATAATTGTAAAATTAGCCTCTTCTCCCGGTGCAAAAAGAAGTGGTTTCAGCCGCATTATTTTTCTTGGATTTATCGACAGCAGTTCGATAGCACGCGACATGGTGATGATATGTTTATCAACCAGTTCTGTTATGGTCAGGGCCAGGGAAGTTTCAAGACCTGTAATGCCAAATGCGGCCTGGTCGGAAGGGCACTCTTTTTCATGGGATGCATGGGGCGCATGGTCTGTTGCTATGACATCAATAGTTCCATCGGCAAGACCCTCAAGCAAAGCCTCACGATTTTCCCTTGAAGAAAGCGGGGGTTTCATGATATAATTACCTTTCATCCCTGCATGAAAAAGATCTTCATCACAGAGGGTAAAATGATGTGGCGTTACTTCGCAGGTAACCTGAAGCCCATCCCGCTTTGCTTTCCGGACAAGATCAAGTGCTGCTTTTGTACTGATATGGGCGATATGGTAGCGTGGCCTTCTGAGCGGGTGATGCAGTTTGTGCTGTTCGAGATAGTGCATCAAAAGCAGATCCCTGCTGAGGGTAATGGCTTCGGAAACATCGGGAATTCCCTTGAGGCCGAGTTGTGTCGAAAAAAGCCCTTCATTCATGATTCCTCCCATGGTAAGCGACCGCTCTTCACAGTGCTGAATGATGAGAAGATCAAAGTTTGATGCGTATTCAAAGGCAAGACGCATGATCTGGCTGTTCTGAATTGCGGAACCGTCATCCGAAACAGCCGTGACTCCGTAAGAGCAGAATTTTCCGAACGGAGCGAGGTGTTCACCCTTGCTTCCAACGGTCATTGCCCCGATCACTTCGATATCTATAGGAAGTGTTGTCGCATGATGGCGGATATAGGCTACACCGAGCGGACTGTCAATAACTGGCTTTGTGTTCGGCATGAGGGCTACGCCGGTAAATCCACCTGCCACCGCTGCATTTGATCCACTTTCCAGAGTCTCCTTGTATTCCTGACCAGGTTCCCTGAAATGACAGTGCATATCGAAAAGTCCAGGAGCAAGAATCTGCCCACGAAGATCAATAACCCGGTCGCCCGGTGATGAAGCAAGAGTCTGGCTACCATAAACAACAGCTTCGATGATTCCGTTATCGTCCGCTTTTACCGTGCCTGTGCTATCGACGTGCTCAAGAGGATTGATGATGCGGGCCTGTTGAAAAATAACGCTCATGGTTCCTGGATAATTTTAATGTTCCCCTGAATAAGTTTACCACTGCACTGTCATTAAAGATACGACAAATAATGGAGAAGCATGACTGGATCGTGGCACACACACAGTTACAATGCCTCTTTATGATAAAAGCGATTCCGCATCTTGACATCGTGTATTGATCAAGAGAGAAAGTGCTCTATTTTATTATTTTGCATTTGATAGTACGGTGGTTGATCTGTTTATTATTGTTGACATCGCAAAATGCGGGATCAATTGAACAGTACGGATGAAGAGATAAAACGCCATGGATAGAGATGCAACTGTTGCTGCTGAAAAAGCCGCACTGAGGGTGACGATGATCGCCAGCAGGTGCTCAATTTCGGAAAAATCCCGGGCTGAAATGAGTAAGGCCATTGCAGAATATGTGATCAATTTGGCTGAAGTGGTCAATTCCTGTCATATTCATATTTATCTCTCCATTCAAGCTTTGGCTGAAGTCTCTACTTCGGTAATTGTTGATCGGCTCACCGCAATGAATAAAAAAATTTTTGTTCCTGTTATCCGAAATGATGAGCTTTTGACGGCAGCTTTCCGTAAAGGGGAGCTTGTTCGGCCTGCACAATTTGGTCAACCTGAGCCTCAAAAGCCCTCGATTGTGGATGAGTCGAATCTTGATGTTATACTGATGCCGCTCCTCGCGTTTGACGAAAGAGGATTTCGTATCGGTTATGGGAAGGGGTTTTATGATCGTTTTTTACAACGGCTTTCACGGCAGGGAATAACCCCGCGTCGTATCGGGCTTTCATTCCTTCAGCAGAAGGTTGATGCTGTTCCTGCCGACTCATGGGATGAACCTCTTGATGCTGTCGTTCATGAAGAGGGAATCACTCGGTTCAACTCTAATCTTTGAAGCTTTTTATGCAAACAGGGAATGAAGAAAATGGAACAGGACAAATGCCTCCTGATTTTATTGACACCTGCCTTTATGTCAACAGAGAGCTAAGTTGGATCGATTTCAATCAACGGGTACTTGAAGAAGCGCTTGATCCTGCGGCACATCCTCTTCTTGAGCGAGTGAAATTTATCTCCATTTTCAGTTCAAACCTCGATGAATATTTTATGATCCGTGTTGCCGGCATTGAGGATCAGTATGAGGCAGGTATTCAGGATCGAACAATTGATGGCCAAACACCTTTCGAACAGCTCGAAAAGATTCGCATGATGGTTTTGCGTCAGTTTCGCGAAAGAAACGACTGTTTTTATCACGATCTGGTGCCGGCATTGCAACGTGAAGGAATTGAATTCCTGCGAGTTTCAGAGCTCTCCCCTCAACAGCAGAAAGCTCTGAGTCACTATTTTAGAAAGGAGATCTATCCGGTACTGACCCCGCTCGCTTTCGATACAGGTCATCCATTTCCTTTTATGTCGAACCTTTCGCTGAATCTTGCCATTGAACTGGAAGACGAGGAAAGCAAAGCACTGAAATTTGCCCGCGTAAAGGTGCCAGGCATTCTTCCCCGACTTCTACGGCTCAATGATATCAAGGGTTTTCATGATGATGACGGGATCATTCGGTTTATCTGGATAGAAGATCTCATTGAAAGCAATCTGGCACACCTGTTTCCGAAAATGAGGATTATACAATCGCATCTTTTCAGATTGATTCGTGATGCCGATATCGAAATTGAGGAAGATGAGGCGGGCGATCTGCTTGAAACCATTGAGCAGGGAATCCGGTCACGCCGTTACGGAAAGGTTGTTCGGCTTGACATTACTCCACAAATGCCCCATTCGGTCAGAAGACTTCTTATGAAAAATCTTGAAGTGACCGCAAGAAATGTTTATGAAATAGATGGAGCGTTCGGGTTTAGTTGTCTTCTGGATCTTTTAAAGATAGATCGACCAGAGCTTAAAGATGAGCCTTTTGTGCCCAGTAACCGCATTGCTGAGCAGTTCGACAGTGATATTTTCAGTGCTATAAAAGCCAAAGATCGTCTACTCTACCATCCTTACGACTCCTTTCAGCCTGTGGTCGATTTTATCAACCAGGCAGCTCTTGATCCAGATGTGCTTTCGATAAAACAAACCTTGTACAGGGTTGGGAGTAATTCGCCGATTGTCCAGTCACTGATGAAAGCTGCTGAAGAGGGTAAACAGGTTGCCGTGATGGTTGAACTCAAGGCAAGATTTGATGAAGAAAACAACATCGTCTGGGCAAGAGCACTTGAAGATGTCGGAGCACATGTAGCCTATGGTCTGCCAGGTCTTAAAACCCACGCGAAGCTTACCCTTATTGTGCGCCGTGAACAACAGAAACTGAAAAGATATCTTCATCTTGGTACAGGTAATTACAATCTGACAACAGGAAGGATTTATACAGACTACAGCTATTTTACGACAAACGAACAAATTGCCAACGATGTTGCAGAACTGTTCAACGCCTTGACCGGATATTCAAAGCATACCGAGTACAGAAAACTGCTCGTTTCGCCGATCAATACCAGAAAAAGAATTATCGAGATGATTGAAAGGGAGATCGAATGGAGCCGGAAGGAGAACAAGGGAAGAATAATCATGAAAATGAATGCTCTTGTGGATGCAAAAACCATACGGACACTGTACAGGGCATCATGCGAAGGGGTTAAAATCGATCTTATCATCCGAGGTGTCTGCTGCCTGAAACCTGGAATACCGGCAATCAGTGAAAATATAAGGGTCATCAGTGTTATCGGGCGCTTTCTTGAACACAGCAGGGCATACTACTTCCATAATGGAGGGAAGGAGCAGTTATATCTCGGAAGTGCAGATATCATGCCACGAAACCTCGATGATCGGGTTGAAACACTTTTTCCTGTGTTCGACAAAGCGTTCATTCAGTTGGTCAAATCAGATCTTGATCTTATCCTGAGCGATAACGTCAAGGCTTGGCAGATGAATGCTGACGGCATATATTCGAAGATTCATAATGACGAACCCAAAATGAACAGTCAGGCTCTTTTTTTAATTCGGGCAAGTCTGAAAAAAAATTCTTGTAAATTTAATGCGAAAAAATTATGAACATTGCAGTTGGGAGCGATCATGCCGGATTTGAATTCAAAAAAACGGTACTGGCATGGCTGGAGCGAAGCGGCTATGAATTCACCGATATGGGACCTTATGATGAAGGATCAGTTGACTATCCCGATTATGCTCGTAAAGTTGCAAAAGCTGTTGCCGAAGGGCTCTGTGATTCCGGGGTACTGCTGTGCGGTACTGGCATAGGTGTCTCTATCTCGGCAAATAAAATCAAGGGTATCCGTGCAGCAGTTGCCTGCAATCCTGAATTTGCGACACTGGCCCGTCAGCACAATAATGCCAATATCATCTGTTTTTCCGCGCGCTTTACTGATAAGGCCACAATTGAACAAAGTCTTCACAACTGGTTCTCTACCGATTTTGAAGGAGGGAGGCACCAGCAAAGAGTGAATAAAATCGAACCATGCTGCTAAATGAATACATAGAAAATACCCTTGACACAACCTCTCCGGTGTTTGCTGATGACGCTTTGGTTGGGGAAGTTCTCGCCTTCATGCAAAAAGAGGGCCTTGAGTGCGCACCGGTACTGCATGATGGGCTGATCACGGCAATGGTGAATCTTATGGATCTCTTGCCTTTGGAGCAGTCAAAAAAAACAAAAGGAGTGCGTCTCTGTGAGCTTAAGCTTGAACAAGCTGAATGTATTGGACTTGATGAGCATATATTCGATATTTTCTCACGGATTCGCACCTTTCCATCAACACTCATTCCTGTATCAGGACAGGGCGGTCGGTATGCTGGTGTTATGGAAAAAACAATCCTTCTTGAGCGTATAGCTGCTATCTTTCATTTGGGTGAAGAGGCAGTGACCCTTGAACTTGATGTTCCGTCATTTGACCTGAAACTTTCAGAAGTTATTGCCGCACTTGAAAAAAACGATACAACCGTGTTGAGTTTTGGTATGTACCCTGCGAATCCGGAAGGTGAGGGGATTGTGGTTACCTTCAGAATTCAGACATACGACCTTTTTCGTCTTGTAAAAAACCTTGAGAAATATGGTTATTCAATCCGCTACTCCTCGCCATCCTTTAAGGAAAAAGATGATGATATGCGAGAAAAGGCCCTTGAATTTATTCGCTTAATGGAAATGTAGTATGGAAACAGAATACTTTACCGGGCTTGCTGAACGAATTCAGGAACGTGCAGCAGATATTTTTTCAGAAGTTGTTGCTTTGCGCCGAGATATTCATCTCCATCCTGAACTTTCTTATGAGGAGAAAAGAACAACCGCATTAATAACGAACTATCTTGTTGATCTTGGTATCACTCCAGAAAAGCCTTTGCTGGATACCGGGGTTATTGCTCTGATCCATGGAGAGCATAAATCGAACAAAGGGAAGGTTGTGGCCTTAAGAGCCGATATTGATGCCCTTCCGCTTCTTGAAGAGAATCTGCATGGCTTCTGTTCCCTCGAATCCGGAAAAATGCATGCCTGTGGACATGACATGCATACAGCAATGCTTCTCGGTGCAGCCAAAATCCTTTCAGGAATGAAAGATGAGCTCGAAGGCGATGTGCTTCTTGTTTTTCAGCCAGCTGAGGAAAAAGCACCTGGTGGAGCAAAACCATTTCTTGACGCAGGTCTTTTCAAACGTTTCAATCCAGCAATGATTATCGGTCAGCACTGCTTTCCAAATGTTGAAACCGGAAAAGTTGCCCTTTGCAAAGGAAGTTTTATGGCTGCCACCGATGAATTGTATTTTACCGTAACAGGGCAGGGTGGTCATGCCTCTGCGCCCCACAGGGCAGCCGATCCTGTTCTGGCAGCCGCTCATATCATTACAGCAGTTCAGCATCTCGTCAGCCGGGTTGTTCCTCCTCATGAACCGGCAGTTGTTTCAATAGCATCCATTCATGGTGGCAATGCGCCCAACGTCATACCGAGACAGGTGACCATGTCCGGGACAATGAGGACCATGAACGAAGATGTTCGCTCTCTGGTGCAAGAGAGGTTGCGCCAGACGGTCACGCATGTTGCAGCAGGACTTGGTGTTAATGCTGAAGTAGAAATCAGAAAGGGTTATCCGGTACTTTTCAACGATCTTGCTGTTACCGAAAAAGCGGAGAACATTTGCAGGGAATATCTGGGTGCAGAGAATGTGCATGAGAGTGAACCGATCATGACTGCAGAGGACTTTGCCTACTACCTGCAGGAGTGTCCCGGAACATTCTGGCAGATCGGGACAGGAACCCTGCAACATGACAAAAGCAATACACTCCACTCTCCGACCTTCAATCCCGAAGAACGCGCCCTTGAAATTGGCAGTGGATTACTTGCCTATTCGGCTTTACGCCTTCTTCAGACTGCTTGAATAACCTTTTTCGCTTTTTCATGCTCCCCGGTCTTGTCATAGAACAAAGGCGCCTGCTGGCGCCTTTGTTTGACGGTAAAATAAATTATGCTTTTCCGTTAGAGCCGAGAACATTGATGATCTTGTGAACATAGAGCTTTTTGAGAGCATCACGGGCTGGCCCAAGATATTTCCTCGGATCAAACTCTTCTGGTTTTTCATCAAGCACTTTACGGATAGCGGCAGTCATGGCAAGACGACCGTCGGAATCAATATTGATTTTGCATACCGCTGATTTGGCTGCAAGACGAAGCTGATCTTCACTGATACCAATTGCATCCTTCAGTTTTCCGCCGTGCTCATTGATCGTTTTAACCAAGTCCTGCGGAACGGAAGAGGAACCATGCAGCACAATAGGAAATCCCGGAATACGGTGTTCAATTTCAGTAAGGATATCAAGACGGATTTTCGGATCTTCGCCTGGCTTGAATTTGAACGCACCGTGTGAGGTACCGATAGAGATGGCAAGACTGTCTACGCCGGTTTTAGCAACAAAATCCTCAACCTCTTCTGGCTGGGTATAAGTATGATGGGCTGCAGAAACCTCATCTTCAATACCAGCCAGAACACCAAGTTCACCCTCAACGGTAACATCGTACTGATGAGCATAGGCAACAACTTTTTTGGTCAGTTCAATGTTGTCCTCATAAGAAAGGTGTGAGCCATCAATCATCACTGAAGAAAAACCGGAATCGATGCAATCTTTACAGAGTTCAAAGCTGTCACCATGATCGAGATGAAGAACAATAGGGATGGGGTTGCCGAGTTCAGCGGCATAAGCTACAGCTCCCTGGGCAAGGTAGCGAAGCAGGGTTTCGTTTGCATAGCTTCTGGCCCCCTTTGAAACCTGCAGGATAACCGGAGAGCTGGTTTCAGCACAGGCCAGGATGATAGCCTGCATCTGTTCAAGATTGTTGAAGTTGTAGGCAGGAATTGCGTAACCGCCCGTCACAGCTTTTTTGAAAAGTTCCCGGCTGTTGCACAGTCCGAGTTCTTTATAACTGATTTTTTTCTTTTCCATTGAACGCTTCTCTTTTATTTATTATTTATTATTATGTGCGTTGCTTTTTCTTCAGGATCTCTGCTGGTAAAGACTTGTCAAGTGGTTCGTAATATACGTATATTTGCTCTCTCATTCAAGAACAGCTTGCATACTGCCGTTAAACCTTTGAATCACCACGCAATAAAAATGGTCAGAAAAAATCTTCTTCTCATGATTATGGCATTGGGAAGTACTGTCCCGTTATCCTCAATACATGCAGGAAATACTGCTCCAGCCGTAACCGTCGTGACCCTCAAACCGACGACTGCCGAGGAGGAGGCAAGCAAATATATCAGTCAATATCTTCTACAGAACCATTATAGAAAAATATCAGTCAACGACTCTCTTTCTCAGCAGATACTTAATCGCTACATCGATAATCTCGATGGCAGCAAAAGCTATTTTGTAGCAAGCGAAGTTGAAAGCCTCCGCCATGTTTACGGAAACCGTATTGATGACGAATTTCTTGCTGGAAAGGTAAATTCAGGATTTGGAGTCTACAATTTTTTTCTTAAACGTGCCAAAGAAAAAATGCGGTACATGAAGGCAACTGCCGATACCGTGCGATTCAACTTTTCAATACCAGAAACCCTTGACCTTGACCGCAAGAACGATCCTTGGCCCGCCAACAGGCGTGAACTCACCGATTTGTGGAAAAAAGAGCTGAAATACCAGTGGCTTAACCTGAAATATTCAGGGGAAAATAACAAAAGTATCCGGGAGACTCTTGCAAGAAGCTTTACAACCCGGCTGAACCTTCTGAACCGCCAGAAACCGGAAGATGCTTTTCAGGCTTACACATACGCTGTGACAACATCGTTTGACCCCCATACAAATTATTTTTCTCCGGATGAATATGAAAACTTTCAAATAGACATGAGTCGCTCTCTTGAGGGAATCGGGGCAAAACTCCAGACTGAAAACGAGTATACCGTTGTTAATGAGGTTATTGCGGGAGGACCGGCATTTAAAAGCAATACACTGAAAAAAGGGGATAAAATTATTGGTGTTGGTCAGGGCAGGAGTGGTGAAATTGTGGATGTCTTTGGCTGGAGAATCAACGATGTGGTCAAATTGATCCGTGGAAAGAAAAACACCATTGTTCGTCTGAAAATCTTCCCGGCAAGCCAGAGCGGACGAGGACCAGCCAAAATAGTTGTGCTTTTACGAGAGAAGGTGGACTTGCAGGAACAGGCGGCAAAGAAAAGCATTATCACACAAAATGGAGAGCGAATTGGTGTAATTACCATCCCTTCATTTTATCTTGATTTCGAAGGTCAACAGCAAAACACTGGCAATTTCAACAGCACCAGCCGTGATGTAGCCCGTATACTGAATGAACTTAATACAGAGCATGTTGATGGCATTCTCATTGATCTTCGTGATAACGGGGGTGGCTCGCTTGAAGAGTCTGTAAATGTCACAGGACTTTTTATTCCTGCCGGCCCAGTGGTGCAAATCAGCAACTCGACAGGAGGAAAAATGGTACTCAGGGACGAAGACCGCAGGGTACTCTATAGTGGTCCACTTGCAGTGCTTGTCAACCGTTACAGCGCCTCTGCATCTGAAATATTTGCTGCAGCAATCCAGGATTACGGACGAGGTATTATCATTGGTGAGAGGACGTTCGGGAAGGGGACTGTTCAAAGCCTCAAAAAGCTTTCCGAACTCAGGCCGTTTGCTTTTTTCGGAAAACAGCCTGAACTCGGCGAGATTAAGCTTACCATTGCAAAGTTTTACCGGATATCAGGGGGCAGCACTCAGCATAAAGGTGTTATACCCGACATTGTCATGCCCTCAATGATTGACACCTCGGTTGTTGGAGAAGACACCTATAGCAGCAGTCTGCCATGGAGTACTATATCCCGCTCATTTTATCGTCCGACAGCAGAGGTCAGCCCGGAAGAGATTGTACTGCTCCGCCAGAAGCAGCAGGAAAGAGCATTGAAGAGCCGTTATTACCAAAGTTACCTGCATGATTTGAATACCCTGAACCAGGTTCGCAAAAAAAAGGCGGTATCACTTCAGGACTCAGCCTTCAAGTCGGAAATAGAAAAAATAAAGCAGATTGAGGGTCAATGGTTTGTGGATCAGGATTCTACCAAAAGCCAGAGCAAGGATGTGCTGCTCAACCAGTCTGCCGCAGTTGTTTCTAACCTTGCAGAACTTAAGGCAACCCAGCGCCACACGATTACCCGGACTTTGCCCTCGTTGAATTAAGGGTTGTTGAAAGAAAATCAGGCGGAGTGCGTATTACTGTCAATGAGAATAACGATAAATCTTTTTTGAAAAATGTTTTATCGATAACGTAAACGATCAGGGGGAATTATCATGTTTGGACTTGGTGGTCAGGAATTGTTGCTTATCCTGTTTGTCGTCCTGTTATTTTTTGGCCCGTCAAAACTGCCAGAGTTGGCCAAGGGGCTCGGCAAAGGAATGAGGGAGTTCAAAAAAGCACAGGCTGATCTTGAAAACGAATTCAATAAGGCCGTTGATACTGCCGCATCAAAAGATGAAGAAGATGTTTCGGCCAAGAAGAAAACATAAAACATAAAACAAGTAGATGCGCAAAGAGATACTGTTTCTGAAAAAATATTTAAAAAATCCCCAGAGTGTAGGTTCGGTCATACCTTCATCAGATTTTTTGGCAAAGGCTATCTTTAAATCAATTAAAGAGCTGGATCAAACCTCAGTCATCGAGATCGGCGCGGGAACCGGAGCTATTACAAAGCATATCTCAAGCTTGAATCCAGTATTGGTTGAAATAGACAAGGAATTCTGTGCTGTGCTCAGGCAAAATTATCCTCATTTGAAGACAATCAATTCATGTGCACTGGAGCAGTTAAAAAAAGTTGATGAGCGATTCGGACTGGTACTCTCCATTCCGCTGATCAACAACCCGTTCAAATCATCATTTGTTCCCATCATAAACACGCTCTACAGCAATGGTCTCCTCAAATGGTGTGTCATGTATACTTATGGCCTCAATAATCCTCTTGGTGAAGTGAATTTCCAGAGTAAAGTAAGAAAGCGGTTTGTTATAAAAAACATTCCACCAGCCTCTGTCTGGGTTTACTCATAAGATTTATCATACACGACAATGCTGAGAAAAAGTCTCTTTCTTTTTATGGTTGCATCAGGAAGTGTTACACCACTTTATGCAAGAAACATCGTAGAGAGGGCCTCGCCTAAAGTTGCGACGACCCTCAAGCCGACTGCCGCCGAAAATGAAGCTGGCAACTATATCAGTAAATATTTGTTGCAGAACCACTACAGGAAGGTTGCAGTCAATGACTCCCTGTCTCAGCAGATTTTTAACCGTTATATCGATAATCTTGACGGCAGCAAAAGCTACTTTGTGGCAAGCGATGTTGAACGTCTCAGAAAGATCTACGGCAACCAGATTGATGACGAATTTCTTGCTGGCAAAGCAACTGTAGGGTTTGACATATACAATCTCTTTCTTAAACGGGCCAGGGAGAAAATGCGGTATATGAGGGCTGCTGCCGATACAGTTCATCTCGACTTTTCATCTCCAGAAACCCTTGATCTTGATCGAAAAAGCGATCCTTGGCCTGCCGACCAGCATCAGTTAACCGAACTGTGGAGAAAAGAGCTGAAATATCAGTGGCTCAACCTGAAATATTCCGGAGAAAGTGACAAGGCAATTCGAGTGTCGCTTGCAAAAAGCTATAAAAGCAGGTTGAATCTTCTTAACCGCCAAAAACCGGATGATGCTTTTCATGCCTATACCTATGCGTTGACAACATCGTTCGATCCCCATACAAACTATTTCTCTCCGGACGAATATCAAAATTTTCAGATCGACATGAGCCGATCACTTGAAGGGATCGGCGCCAAACTTCAGACAGAAGGGGAGTATACCGTTGTCAATGAGCTCATTCCAGGAGGACCGGCATTCAAAAGCAACAGACTGAAAAAAGGGGATAAAATTATTGGAGTCGGTCAGGGAAGAGCCGTTGACATTGTTGATGTCTCCGGTTGGAGAATCAATGATGTGGTAAAGCTGATCCGGGGCAAGAAAGGTACCATTGTCCGACTGAAAATTTTGCCGGCAAGCCAGGGCGGACGTGGCCCGGAAAAAATAGTCGAACTTATACGCGACAAGGTCAACCTGCAGGAACAGGCCGCAAAGAAAAGCATTATCGTACAAAATTCAAAAAAAATAGGTGTTATTACCATACCCTCCTTTTATCTTGATTTTGAAGGTGAACAACAGAATACAGGCAATTACAACAGCACAAGCCGCGATGTCGCCCGTATTCTTGAAGAACTGAATGCAGAGCATGTTGATGGTATCATTGTTGATCTTCGTGATAATGGTGGCGGTTCGCTTGAAGAGTCTGTAACGGTTACCGGACTCTTTATTCCAAGCGGGCCCGTTGTTCAGATCAGTAACTCAACGGGCGGAAAAATAGTACTCAAGGACGAAGACAGCAGGGTGCAGTATAGTGGACCGCTTGCCGTGCTGGTCAATCGTTACAGTGCATCAGCATCAGAAATTTTTGCTGCCGCCATTCAGGATTACGGCCGCGGTGTTATCATCGGGGAGAGGACATTCGGAAAGGGAACTGTTCAAAGCCTCATCAAACTTTCAAGGCCAGACTCTTTTACTGGCAAGCGACCTGAGTTGGGAGAAATAAAACTTACCATAGCGAAGTTTTACCGGATATCAGGAGCCAGTACTCAGCATAAGGGAGTAGAGGCGGATATTACCATGCCCTCCATGATAGACACGGCAAGAATTGGCGAGGATACCTATACCAGCAGTCTGCCATGGAGCACTCTCACTCCCTCATTTTATACCCCTTTTGCGGAGATCAACCCTCGAAAAATCGAGATACTCCGTCAAAAATTTCAGGAACGATCAGCGAAAAATCCCCTCTATCAAAGCTATCTGCGTGACTTGGATACCCTTGATCAAATTCGTAAAAAAAAGGCAGTATCACTTCAGGATGCGACAGCCAAATCGGAAACAGAGACGATAAAAAGGATAGAGAAAGAGTGGGTCAAAGAGCCTGATGCCACCAAAGAGCTGAGCAATGACGCTGTACTCAACCAGTCGGTGGCCGTTGTTGCTGATCTGGCAGAGCTTGATGCCGCGCAAACGTCAGCAAAAACTCTGCCGTTATCACATTAAAGCTCTTTTCTGGCCATAGCAATCTGGAGGGCAACCGAGTCAAAAGAGCAACTGCCATGTGTTTTTTTTGAGTTCACACTTACATCCGCCTTGAGACAGTCGTAAATATCGGGTTCAAAAGCATCAGAGAATTCCCTGAACTTTTCTATCGGGATCTTCGGCAGGGTAACATCCGAGGCAATGCTCCAGGTGACAATTTTACCGGTAATACGGTGGGCATCGCGGAACGGAATCTGACGGCGAACAAGATATTCAGCTATTTCTGTCGCCAGGCTGAGATCTTCCGCAGTCAGTTTAGCCAGTCGATCCTCCTTCAGTTTGGTATGCTCAAGCAGTTTTGCAAAGATGGTGACACTTCCGATCGTTGTTTCTGCGCTGTCGAAGAGAGGTTGTTTATCTTCCTGCATATCTCGATTGTACGAGAGCGGGAGCCCTTTCATGATGGTCAACATGGCCATAAGATTGCCGTAGACCCTTCCCGTTTTGCCCCTTACCAGTTCAGCGATATCGGCATTTTTTTTCTGTGGCATGATTGACGATCCCGTTGCAAAAGCGTCGCTGATCTCAAGATAACCGAACTCGTAGGAGCTCCAGAGAATCAGATCTTCAGCAAACCGTGACAGGTGCATCATAATCATGGAACAGTCAGAAATAAACTCAATAACAATATCGCGATCACTGACAGCATCAATACTGTTTGAAAAAAGATCGTCAAAACCAAGCAATACGGCGGTTCTTTCTGCATTGAGCGGCAGAGTGCTGCCGGCAAAGGCTGCTGCACCGAGTGGAGAGATATTCACCCTTTTCATGAGATCATGCAACCGCTGACGATCGCGGCTGAACATGTTGAAATAAGCGAGGTAGTAGTGTCCGGCAGAAATCGGCTGGGCACGCTGCAGGTGGGTATAACCGAAGATAATGGTTTTGTGGTAGCACTCTGCTTTTTCCACAAGAACCCCTAAAAGTCCACCAAGAGCCTCCTGAAGTTCGGTAATCTGGCGGCGCATGTAGAGACGGGTATCGGTTGCCACCTGATCGTTTCGACTCCTGCCAGAGTGAAGTTTGCCTGCGACAACTCCCACCTTTTCCTTCAACCTGTTCTCAATAACCGTATGAATATCCTCATCCTCCCACTGGGGAAGAAGGGTACCACCTGAAAGTTCTTCCTCAATCTCCCTAAGTCCTTCAATGATTTGGGCAGCATCCTCAACACTGACAATATTCTCTTCGGAAAGCATGGTAACATGGGCAATTGAGCCCTGAATATCTTCACGATAGAGCTTCTTGTCGACATGAACCGACGAAGAAAACAAAAGCGCGTCGCGGTCAAAGGGTAATGAAAATCGGCTCTGCCAGAGTAATTCTTTCTTGCTGTTCATAAACATCTTGGTTGTTTTTGATTTGAACTTATTTGTAAAATACTAAATTTTATCCTTTTGCCTTGTTTCCGATTCCTGCAGACCGGGCAGGGGAAGGCGCTTTTTTTGATGCCGATTGCCAGCGACGTTCGCATCGCGTTAATCATGCAACCGGTAACTTGCCTGTTGACGACTTCTAAGGATTAATGGATAAGATTATTTTTGAAATAAAATGATACTTTACTGTTACACAGTCTCGATAGTTTATTGCTGATTATCAAAATAGCAGAGAGTTGACGACACATTCGGGATTATCCGAGGGGATTGCAAAAACACTACAGAATATTTCAATGCAAGAAGCAAAAAGCGAAAAAAAACAAACTGGAGCAGACAAAGGTCAACAATTCGATAACAGTATTCCCGCTTTGTTTGACTCCTTTGCTGGACCGGTTTTTATTATAGATCGTGAAGGAACGATTCTTGAAGCCAACAGTACATTTGCGTCAAGGTTTGGCAAATTCCCGGAAGAGTGCTTGGGTGCCAACGTTTACGATTTGCTTTCTTGTGATCTTCTCACGCCTGAAGTTACAGCACAACGCAGAAAAATCGCAGAAGAAGTTCTGCGCTCAGGCAAGCAACTCTCTTTTGATGATCTGCAGGATGGCCAGGTCTATCGCTCAACACTCTATCCACTCCGCTCTTCAGCAGGTGATATCACCCGGTTACTGATTATTGCTCAAAATGTCACCTCGCACAAAAGGATTGAGAATGAGGTAGAAAATAAACAGCGTTTCATACAGACGCTTATTGATGCCACCCCCGGGGTATGTTGTATGATTGATAAAAGCGGGCGATTTACTGCATGGAATGCTCGTATGCGCGACGAAATTCTGTGTAAATCAGATACTGAGATTGCTGGCAATGATGCGATAACTATCGTTTATCCGGACGACCGACCACTGATCCAGCAAAAAATCCGGAATGTTTTAATCGATGGTATTGAAGAGCATGCTGAAGTGAGAGTACTCTCTTGTGGTGGAGCGAAATTCCGATGGTTTCTCCTGAAGGCCAAAAGAGTTGTTATCGACGGCAACTCCTTTTTGATAGCAATTGGTATAGACATCGATAAGCGCAAGCAGGCGGAAGAGGCATTGAAGCTCAGCGAAATGAAGTTCCGCACTATTGCTGAGCAGTTGGATGGAGAGATCTTTATTTGCGATAGTGATGGAATCTTCACCTATGTATCTCCTGTCTCCGAAAAAATTTCAGGATTTTTACCCGAGGAGATGATTGGCCATCGATTTACAGAGTTTCTCATCGAAAAAGAGATTTCAGAGGCTATCAAAGGTTTTGCTGAAATACGATCAAGTGCTTCGCAAAAAAGGATTGTTGAACACTGCATGAAAAAAAAGGACGGTTCGATATATTGGGGTGAGCTGCATGTGCAGAAATATGAGAACTGGGGAAATTCCGGCACAATCGGCTTATGCTTTGATATCACCAGACGCAAGCGCTATGAATCCTTTACAGAATTCCGCCTGCTTATTCTCCAGATGGCAGAGTCCCATTCAGCAGAGGAAATCCTGAGGGCCACGCTCAACGAAGCCGAACTGATTACGGAGAGTCCTATCGGTTGGTGCCACTTTATTGAGGAGGATCCCGATTTTCAATTTTTTGATGGAGCCTCATCAACTATTCAGAAGTCAATACACGGGTTTGAGGGTGATATATCACATCCGTCTCTGGCTAACTCAGATTTATGGGCCGGCGTCATAAAGCATCAGCAAACATTGATTACCAACAATTACAGCTCAGAGGATCAGGGAATCAGGTTTGCGGATGGCCATCCCGAAATCAGTCGCACTCTTGTTGTTCCCATGATTCATGCTGGCAAAGTAATGGCCATTCTTGGAGTAGGAAACAAACCTTCGGATTATAATGATGATGATCTCAAGCTATTGCGTACACTTACATCTATTGCAAGCGATATTGTCTCCCGTAAACGTGCGGAAACACATGCAAATGAGATGCAGGCAATACTGGTTCAGTCGCAAAAAATGGATCTCGTAGGGCAGCTTGCCAGTGGAATCGCCCACGACTTCAACAATATGCTTGGCGTGATACTTGGTAATATTGAAATGGCTCTGGATCAAACAGAGACTCTTGATGAGCCATTGCAATACAACCTCAAAAATATTCTTGCGGCAACGAACCGATCGGCAAATCTTACCCGTCAACTCCTTGCCTTTGCCCGAAAGGATACAGTGATGCCAATCGTTCTCGAACTGAATTCCCTGGTCGACAAGATGCTCACCGTTCTGAAACAAATGATTGGTGAAAATATCACCATTATCTGGAGACCCGACACTGAGCCCGCTCTGGTAAAAGCTGATCCCACACAACTCGACCAGATTCTTGTCAATCTTTGCGTCAATGCCCGTGATGCCGTTGACCTCAATGGCGGTATCATCACCATCGAAATTGGCAAACTCTGTGATCACAAAATCAGTCAAACTCCCCACCATCCCTGCAAGGTTCCCGGCGACTATGTAACGCTTTCCGTCACCGATAACGGCAAGGGTATCGAAAAAAAGAATTTGCCCCATATTTTCGAGCCGTTTTTCACTACCAAAAAAAAGGGAAAAGGTTACGGCATGGGGCTTTCGACGGTCTATGGTATTGTCAAACAAAACAACGGTTGTCTTGAGTGCAGAAGCGAAGAGGGAGAAGGGACGACCTTCAAGATCCACCTGCCGCGATACAAGGAAGAGGTGTTTGCGGATCTTATCAAGAGTCAACAACCCTCAACAGCAGACAAATACGGCAAAGAGACCATACTGCTCGTTGAAGATGAACAAGATATCCTGGAGCTCTGCAAAATTGAGCTCGAAAACAAAGAATACAGGGTACTGGGAGCACTCTCACCCCATGAAGCACTTCGGCTTGCCGGAGAATATGAGGGAGTCATTACACTCCTTCTGACCGATGTCATCATGCCAGGCATGAATGGATGTGATCTCTTCAAAAAGCTTCAACAGCTCAATCCATCACTCAAAGTCCTCTTTATGTCGGGTTATTCAAGCGATGTTATAGCGAGGAACAATTTGCTTGAAGATGGGACTAATTTTATCCAGAAGCCCTTCTCCCTCAAATCCCTCTCCAGAATGGTGCAGAATATCGTGAACAAATCCTGACTGTAGCCTCATAGTGAATGAGTCGGCAGATGGCACCTCCAGATGCGCAGGCCAGGGATGTGACCTGCTCAACAGATTACGCTAAGCCCGTTTTTTTTGAAAGCCGCATTATCAGGTTCATATTGTCATAAAAGAGGAGTATGAGCAATCACGATAAAGCAGAATAATCATGGCTAACTGGAAGCTAAAAAGCATCCTTGCAAGAATCAGCGACCGAAATTGTGCGCCCCGCCGGTGGTGTATCCTGTGCCACCTCAAGGGGAACTGCAACCATTCAAACCCCGTTCCTTGGCACCTCCATCTCTTTTCAGAGCTTTCTCTGCGTAGCCCCGTTTCTCCTTGTTCTTTTGACTGCCTATCTTCACATCGTTTACGGACACTGGTTTAAAGCTCGAAAGAGAGCGCCTGCATCTCAACCAGAAGACAGGAAACTCCGACGAGCACACCATCGAGAGCATTCCCGCTCTTTTCAGCTTCAAAGAGGGTCTCCCACGCCTCTTTACCAATCTTGTTTTTTACTGGTTTGTGCCACTGGCCTTGTGGTTTATGGCCTACAAGGCTTTTGCCCCCTGTAATAAATATTTTTGCTTGTGCAGATAATTTTTTGAAAAAGGAAAATCTGATAAAAACAGGTGCGCATTTTTCATGGTTCAGAAGAGGAGACTCAGAAATTATCGACTATCACTAAAATGAACGAACTGAGAAATATTCATCCGGGAGAGGTCTTGATGGAAGAGTTTTTAATTCCTTTGGAGATTTCGGCCTACAGACTTTCCAAAGATATCGGGATACCTCAGACCCGGATATCCGAAATAGTGAAAGGAAAGAGGCGTATTACAGCCGATACGGCATTGCGTCTTTCACAATATTTCGGGAATTCCGCAAAGTTCTGGTTAGGTTTGCAGGATGACTATGATGCAAGCCACCGCCGCGCAGGTCTGGAAATTATTGCCTGCGCGGATGACTGAAGGGTGCGGCTCTTATTTGGCGGAGTGTACTTCGCTGTAGGTTTTCAGCCCAAGTCCATAGAGGTGGATAAAGCCTGCTGCGGCCTTGTGGTTGAAGGTGTCGGCTTCGGTGTAGGTGGCAAGCTCTTCGTTGTAAAGCGAGTACGGGGAGTTGCGGCCAAGCAGGGTGACGCCACCCTTGTAAAGCTTCAGACGCACAAGACCGGTTACCGGGAGCTGTGTTTCATCCACAAAGGCATCAAGCGCTTTTCTCATTGGCGAGAACCAGAGTCCGTTATAGATGATGTTAGCGTAGTCCTGGCTGATGTTCTTTTTGTACTGGAAAACGGTTTTTTCAAGCGTGAGCCGTTCGAGTTCGCGGTGTGCGAAGTGCAGGATAGTTGCTGCCGGGGCCTCATAAATTTCGCGTGACTTGATGCCGACAACGCGGTTCTCGATCATGTCGAGGCGTCCGACGCCATTGGCTGCACCGATTTCGTTCAGGCGGATGATGAGGTCAAGGCCACTCATCTTTTTGCCGTCAAGGGAGACGGGAATTCCTTTTTCAAACTCAATCTCAACAACGGACGGAGTGTTCGGTGCATTTTCCGGTGACGTGGTGATCTGGTAGGCATCTTCGGGAGGTGCAACCATCGGATCTTCAAGCACACCGCACTCAATGCTGATACCCCAGATGTTCTCGTCAATGGAGTAGGGGTTTTTCTTGGTAGCAGAGACCTGGATGTTGTGCTCAAGAGCGTAGGCAATTTCAGATTCCCTTGAGGTGAACTCCCATTCGCGCAGGGGAGCAAGTACCTTGAGGTGGGGTGCAAGTGAGGCAAAGGTCACTTCAAATCGTACCTGGTCGTTCCCTTTTCCGGTGCAGCCGTGGGCGAGCATGGTGCATCCTTCAGCAAGTGCGGTATCAACAATCGCTTTTGCAAGCAGGGGGCGTCCAAGAGCGGTTGCAAGCGGATAGACATCCTCATAGAGAGCTCCGGCCTTGAGTGCACGCCAGATATACTCTTCAACGAACTCTTTGCGCAAATCAACGAACTGGAATTTCGAGGCACCCGTGGCGATTGCTTTCGATTCGAGGTTCTCAATCTCTTTCTGCTGACCAAGATTGCCGGTAACAGCAACAATTTCGGCATCATATTTGTCTTTCAACCATTTGATCATGATGGAGGTATCGAGTCCACCGGAATAGGCTATTGCAATTTTTTCCTTGCTCATGGTATGTCGTGAATTATCAGTTTTGGGAAAGATTTTTTTGAATATATGATTTCAGTACAGAAGAGGAACGAACATGCAACCCACCATCGCACTTGTACATGGTCTCATCACCCTTGTCAGCTCCTTATTTTTTTGGCGGCATTCAAAAGCCGGTGGGTCAGGTGAAACTTTCTGTACTCTTCATGGTTCAGCAGTTTGACCAGAAGCGCTTTCTGGACATGCAGACGGTTTTCGGCCTCGTCAAGAATGATGGAGTGCGGCCCGTCCATCACCTCTGCGCTTATCTCCTGACCACGGTGTGCGGGCATACAGTGCATGACCACCGCACCGGGTTTTGCCTCAGCAAGCAACGCGCTGTTGATCTGAAAAGGGGAGAAAATTTTGAGTCGTTCCTCTATCTCTTTCTCCTTTCCCATACTTGTCCAGACATCGGTATAGAGCACATCGGCGTTGGCTGCCGCCTCTTTCGGGTCATGCAGGATCTCGATGCGGCTGATCCCCTTCTTGCGGGCGGCTTTGAGCACTCCTTCATTTGGCATGTACCCTTCCGGGCAGGCAAGCACAAAGTGAAAGGGGAGCATACCGGCCAGTTCTATCCATGAATTGGCCACATTGTTGCCATCCCCGACAAAAACCACCTTGACTCCCTCATGCCACAGCGACTTTTCGTAGAGCGTAAAGGCATCGGCCAGTATCTGGCAGGGGTGCGACAGATCGGTCAGCGCATTAATGACAGGAATGGAGGCGTACTCCGCAAGCCCTTCGATGATGGCATGTTCGTGCAGACGGGCCACAATGGCATCATTGTAGCGGGAGAGCAGTTGAGCCACATCCTGCACCGATTCGCGTGAGCCAAGGCCAATGGATTGACCATCGAGGTTAATGGTATATCCGCCCAGTTCATGAATCCCGAGTTCAAAAGAGACCCTTGTTCTCAGTGAGGGCTTGCTGAAAATCATGGCGACCGTTTTGTCGCGCAGCGGCAGAAATGGTGCATCAAGAGAGCGCTCTCTCCTTTTTTTCTTGATATAGAGAGAGTAGTCGAACAACTCAATAATTTTGCTGCCATCAAGCGGTGAAAAGCCAAGAAAATCACGTTTAGCGGGGGCTTTTTTTATTTGAACCTCTTCCATGCCGTTACCTGTTTAAAAATTGATCACTCTCCTGCCCTGCAACAAACTGGGTGCCAACCCCTTCATGCGTAAATATTTCGAGCAGAAGCGAATGTGTTGATTTTCCGTCAATGAGATGAACTTTTCCGACTCCACTGTCGAGCGTTTTGAATGCCGAGAGGACTTTTGGAATCATGCCGCCAGAAATGATTCCCTGTTCAATAAAGTCAGCGGCTTCGCCCTTGGAGATGGTTTTGAGAATTCTGTCGCCTACATGAATGCCTGCGACATCACTGACGTAAATGAGCTTTTCAGCTTTCAGGGCAATGGCAATACCGCTTGCTGCATCATCAGCGTTGATGTTGTAGATATTTCCCTTGTCGTCAAACCCTGTCGGGGCGATGACCGGAATGAGCCCTGCACCGCAGAGCAGATCAATGTAGCCGGTGTTGATCTGCTCGACCTCACCCACCAGGCCAAGCGTTTCAGCATTCGGGTGGGGCAGAGCCTTGATGGTATCGGCATCAAGGCCGGTAACACCCACCGCCTTGCCGCCATGCTCACTGATTAACTGGACAATATCCTGATTCACCTTTCCGGCAAGGGTCATCTGGATAACCGAGATCATCTCTTTGTCGGTAACCCTGCGCCCGTGCAAAAATCGCGAAGCGATTCCAAGTTTTTCAGCCGTTTTGGTAATGGCGTCGCCTCCGCCGTGCACCAGCACAATCTTGATACCCACTTTCCGCAGAAGGGTGACATTCTGGGCGAAACTGCTTTTAAGGCAGGAATCCTTCATGGCGGCACCGCCATATTTAATCACAAAAGTCTTGCCTTCGAACTTGCGAATATAGGGTAACGCCTCAATAAGCACAGGCCCGATAGCGGCATGGGGGGCTTTTCTGGCCGAACTGAGTTCATTGCACGGTAACGTCTCCATTGCGGAAAAATTGCTCTTGATGGTTAAGGGAAGTGTCAGCTTCTGTAGCTTCCGTTGATATCGACATACTCTTTGCTCAAATCGCAGCTCCATACGGTTGCCCGCCCTGGGCCGCTGCCCAGACGGAGTGTGATGGTATAGGAATCTCTTGCCATAATCTCTGATGCCGCCGTTTCAGAGAAGTCGGCAATGAAGCCTGGCTTGAGAAGGGAGAGGTCGTTAAAATAAAGTTCGAGTTCCTCCTGGTTAAAGGTCGCGCCAGAGCGACCTGCTGCGGCAACGATTCTTCCCCAGTTAGCATCTTCTCCGTGAATGGCTGTTTTGACCAGACTCGACTGCGCTATGGTTCTTGCCGCAAGCTCTGCCTCCCGGTCATCAACCGCCCCTTCAACAGTAATGGTAACCAGTTTTGAAGCACCCTCTCCATCAATGACAATGAGCTTGGCAAGAAAGGTCGTCAGCGCTTCAAGTGCTTCGCAAAAAAGAACAAAATCATCGCTCTCTGCTACAATTTCAGGACCGGTGCCGCTGGCAAGAAGAGAGACCATATCGTTCGTGCTTGTATCGCCATCGACCGTAATGGCGTTAAAACTCTTCTGGTTTGCCTGCTTCAACGCTTTCTGAAGAAGGTCAGGGGCTATTGTAGCATCAGTGGCAAGAATGGCCAGCATGGTCGCCATGTTCGGGCAAATCATACCTGAGCCTTTGGCTATGCCACTCAAGCGGACAAGTCCATTCGAAAGCTGGACTTCAAGCGAGAAAAATTTTGGAAAGGTATCGGTCGTCATGATTGCCTGGGCTGCATCAAACACCGACTCATGCTGCAAACTGGACGGAAGTGTGGAAATGCCGCCGAGAACCCTCTCCATAGGAAGGAGTTGACCGATAACACCGGTTGAAGCAACAAGCACCTCTTCCGGCTTGATGGCAAGCTCCCGTGCAACGGCTTCAGCCATGGCGAGTGCATCATCCATTCCTTTTTTGCCGGTAGCCGCATTGGCATTTCCACTGTTGCATACAATGGCACGAATTGAGGTTGGGGAGCGCTGCAGATGGTCACGCGAAAGCAGTACCGGTGCAGCACAACAGAGGTTCCGGGTAAAGAGTGCTGCGGCGCTTGCAGGGCGATCCGCCACGAGCAGCATCAGGTCTTTGCGCTCATACTTGATGGCAGCAGAGACCGCGCCCGCAGAAAAACCCTCAGGCCAGAAGCCGTGCGTTCCGTCTGAATCCGCCGACATGGGGGTGACCGATACCGGCCAGGGAGTTACAGCAGAAAGCTGACGGATAACTTTAAGCCCTTTATGGAATTTCTCCAATGCAGTATTGGCCTGATTAATGGTTATAAAATTAAAACGACAATCCGGTTGTTTCATCCAGGCCAAGCATGAGGTTCATGTTCTGGACTGCCTGCCCGGCGGCACCTTTCAGAAGGTTGTCGATGGCGGTGACAATGACCATTGAACCGCTTGCAGAGGCATGAGCGATATGAATATCACAAAAATTCGTATGGGTAACATGCCGCACCTCGGTCATGGTGTCGCGCAGCCTGACAAATGGAGCATTCAGATAAAACTCTCGGTAAAGCTTCTTGATACCTTCTGCATCTGCAGACTCTTCCAACTGAACGTTAAGGATACTGTAAATACCCCTCACCAGCGAACCAATCATTGGCGTAAAGGTAAAATCAAACGATGGTGTGGTAGCGGAGGTGCCAAGAGCCTGCATGATTTCAGGAATATGCTGATGAACACCTACCTTATAGGCCCTGACATTTTCACTCATCTCCGAAAAAGACAACTCTGTTTTGCTGCTTCGTCCCGCTCCGGAAATACCGGAGGTGGAAGTGCAGTTGATGGCACGAACCTTGATGCCGCTCTCACGGCCAGCAAAAAGAGGTGCAACGCCAAGAATGATGCTTGTTGCAAAACAACCGGGATTACTGATCGCCTTCGCCCTGACAATCTCGTCACGAAACAATTCCGCCATACCGTAGGTCATCACCGATTCGGGAGATTTTGGCTGTTTGTAGAACTGCTCATGCTCAAGCGCACTTTTGAGCCTGAAGTCGCCGGAAAGATCAATCACCCTTTTTCCCGCAGCCACAAGGGCAGGAACCAGTTGCAGAGCTTCACCGTGGGGAAGGGCAAGAAAATAAATATCACTCCCGCTCTCGCCGCAATAGGGCTTGTACACGTTGTTGCAGCAGAGGGCAGGATAGAGATCCGAAACGCGTTTACCGGCCTGTGAAAAAGCATAGAGTTTCTGCAACTCGACTTTTGGATGTTGAAGAAGCAGCCGTGTCAACTCAGCTCCGGAATAGCCGGACGCTCCGATTATCGATACTGAATACATTGTCGAACTCTCCGCTACAGGTGCCGCCATGCCGATAATATGGTTGTAATAAGCGTTTTCAATATAAAAAGATATGTTTTCGCAACAAGGTGTTCCGGAAGGCCGAAATATTAACCTTTTTTACGTGATTTTCAAGAATGCGAAATGTTTTTTTTCACCACGGTAACATCGGAGCTGTTTTTTATGGCAACATATTTTTTCTCATTATCTTAGCAATTAAACATCCAGAGAGCGATGTCAAAGAGGTAAAGGAGAAAAGAGGAGTGACTGTGAAAAAAAAACAAAAAAAAAGAGCCATCTTCATGGTCACAAGAGGCCTGCTCTTTTTTTGCTCAGCTTTATTATTATTGAATTGTACGCAGCAACAAACTGGAGAAACCGCAAAAAGCGGAAGCATTAACCTCGCAGTCGATCGCCATCTTGAGGGTATCGCTGCTATCCAGGCGGAAAGCTTCAGCCGTTATTATCCAGCCGCAACGGTAACGCTGCTGCCTGACGCCTCCGGAAAAAGTCTGAAACATCTGCTTGAGGGCTCGGTCAAGGCCGCATTAATCAGCGGTAACCCTGAAGCTGTTGAAGACTCTCTTTTTGGCGAACTCAAACGCCCCATTCGCCGAGAACCGGTTGCCCGTGACGCCATTGTCTGTATTGTCAATCGCAGCAACCCTACCAACATGCTCTCAACAACAGAGCTTGGCACCCTCTTGTCCGCAAAAGGGGATGGGGGAGCTATTATACCGCTTGTCAGAGCTGACGATTTCCGCCTGCTCTCTCTTTTGGCCGCAACAACAGGAATAAAAAGAGGGGAGCTTCACTCCTGGTCATGCAACAGCGATGCTGCACTGATTGAAAGAGTATCAACCGACAGGCGTGCTGTCGGGCTGCTCTTCCGCTCCTCTTTCGAAAAAGCCCTCAACACGGCAAACATCCGTTTCCTCCCTATCGCAAAAGGGGATGGGGCACCATGTATGCCAACACAGCAAAACATCTTCGACGGAAGCTATCCGCTTGTTACTCTGGTTTACTATCTCTATTATCCCGGCGATGCGCTTGCTGCAGGATTCGGTTCGTGGCTCAGCAGTGGCGCAGGGCAGAAGGCTTTCGAAAGAAGCTCCCTTGCCCCGTACAGGCTTGTTGAACGCACAATAATTCTGAAATAACGGTGAAACCCGAGTTCTACATTGCAAGGCGCTTTGCATTCAAACAGCGATCGACAACGAAACCAACCTTTATCGTCATGGTTGCCGTTATCGGTATTGCCGTAGGGACGGCAGCACTTATCCTCACACTTTCGATTGTGAACGGATTTGCCAGCAGTGTGGAAAGCAAGCTGATCAGCCTCAGCGCTCATCTGCAAATTCGCCATCCTGACGAACAGCTTTTTCAGGACCGCCGAACCAATCTGGCAAGGATAACCTCCAACCCGAACATTGCGACCGCCTCACCTTTTCTTGAAAAAAGTTTTGTGCTTCGCAACCGCAATAACGGCAGCAATGGTGAAATCTGGCACAGCAAACCGGTTGTGGTCAGGGGATTGGGCGAAGAACAACGCCGAGTCTTTCTGAAAAAATTTCTTCGGTCTGGAAGCTTTAATGCTAAAGATAATGTTACCGGCATTGCACTCTATGCCGGTCAGACGCTGGCCGAAAATCTTGATCTCAAGGTTGGCAAAAAGGTGATGCTTGTCGGCCTTGGAAGCAATGCGTCGGGCGCAAAACTTATTGCCGGCAACAAAAACATTGTCGATATGCTCTCCTCTCTTGACCTTGAAGTTGGAGTGATACGAGGCATCTACGACACAGGGCTTCAAGAAGGATTTGATGATTTTGTGGTGATCGCCGATCTGAAAGAGCTGCAACAACGGTTTAATCCCCTGATGATCAGCGGCTATGATGCCAACGTCAATAACCTCAAGCAACTGCCAGGCACGGTCAACGAGCTGGTCAATACCCTCGGATTTCCCTTTTATGGCTTTACGGTTTTTGAGCGCTATGCCAATCTCTTTGAATGGCTGAAGCTTCAGAAAAACATCACACCCTTACTCATTGTGACCATAACCATCGTGGCGGTTTTCAACATTATCTCGACGCTTCTGGTACTGATTATTGAAAAGACCCGTGAAATTGGTATGCTCAGCGCCCTCGGTCTTGAACCCGGCAAAATCAGCTCAGTGTTTATGGCGCAGGCATTCCTTGTCTCGCTTTCCGGTGTGGTCATCGGCAATATTCTTGCGCTCTCGCTCTCGCTTTTCGAGCTGCGCTTTCATCTCATCACCCTGCCCGAAAAAAGCTATTTCATCAAATATGTTCCACTCCTGATCGAACCGGTGGACTACGCTGTTGTCTCTATCTCGGTTATGGCCCTCACCCTGCTGTTTGCCTTTATTCCTGCACGGATTGCCGCTTCCCTTAAACCCGGCACCGCACTGGGAACTTGAACAAAACATTACTCTCGCTTGTATGAAAACAGGTTTATGGATTGCCAAACGCTTCAGTTTTGCCCGAAAACGGTTCAGGGTCATCAACATCATCTCCGCAATCAGCCTTGCCGGAATTGTCATCGGCGTCAGCACACTGCTGGTGGTCATGAGCGTCTTGAACGGATTCCAGAAGCTTGCACGGGATCTTTTTGTCACCCTCGACAGTCCCGCCCAGCTTGTTCCCCTTGACGGCAGAACCATGAAAGTCTCCGACAACATCCTGCAATCGATACGCTCTCTCGAGGGCGTTGGTTCCGCAGAGCCATTTGCCGAAGGAGAGGCCATTATGGCAACCAGGGAGAAAAGTGAACTGGTTGTTGTGAAAGGAATCACTGAACCAGCTCAACGCCATTTGATGCGCCAGACCCATACAAAAAGCCCTTTTTTTACTTCTGAAACCATTGCCGTCGGAGAGCTTTTAGCCTATCGCACAAGCCTCAACCCCTTCAAAGATGTCAAAATTTTCAGCCCGGAACTGATCTCTCTTGGTCTTGAATCGCTCTCGGAACCCTACCTGATCCCGATGCTTGCCATTCCTGAAGCCACCGTCTCATCACTATTTTCCCTGCAAAAAGTATTTGATGACCGCTACGTCCTCACCTCAAACCTCTTTGCCCAAAAGATCCTGCTCATGGGACGTGGAGAGTACTCAGGAATCGATATCAGGGGAAAAGAGGGAGTATCGGGAGATACCTTCACCGCAAACCTCAGGGAGTGGCTGGCAAAAAGCCCTCTTAAAACAAGCTTACGGGTCCGTACCCTCGAAGAAAAATACAACAACATCTTTGCCGTCATGCAGCTCGAAAAACGGGTGAGTTTCAGCGTGCTGATGCTCATTATCCTTGTGGCCGCCCTCAGCCTCACCGGAGCACTTGCCATGACCGCCATCGACAAACAGCGTGAGCTCTTCTTTCTCCGATGTCTCGGAATGGAAAAGCCGCAGTTCATGGCCATTTTTATCATTCAGGGGGGAATGACCGGAATCGCCGGAACTGCTGCCGGAACCATCTTGGCATGGAGCGTCTGCAAACTTCAGGAACTGTACGGCATTGTGCAGCTCCCCTCGAAAAGCGCCTTTATTATCCCTGCTTATCCGGTCAACATGCAAGCCGGTGATTTTATTGCCGTCAGCATCACGGCCATCCTCCTCTGTTTTCTGGTAAGCCTCTATCCCGCACGAAAGGCAGCCCTTATTGCCACAAGCCGCTCGCTTGATCTCAAGACAAACTGAATAGCCGCTCTCGCTCAGCAAACATCCTGAGATCATCTCCGAGCTTGAGTCAGGTGCCGAGATCCTTGCTCCACCATGCACCCGCCACAACCATATCCTCAAGGAGGGCCCTTGCCTGAAAAGGTATTTTTAAAAAAGAATTACAAAAAAAACGTAACTTTCATAATTTATTGGTTCCATTGGACGTGCACAAGCACAAGCAAAAACATAGCGGCGAAAAAAAACATTGATCCTGCAGATAACAACACTTCCGAAACAACAACTTTTTCTCTCGAGGAAGCAGACCAAAAAGTGCCTGACGCGCTACGCCGATCTGAATACTCATGCGCCCGTTAAGAACGTATTACCGCATTCTGGTCAAATGCAATCATGACGCCAATACATTATGAAAAAAGCAAAAGTAAATCAGAAACCAAAGGTGACGGCGGAACAGAGGCCACAACTTCCCAAAGTGTTAACGGGGATTGAGGGGCTCGATATTATTACCGAGGGAGGTCTGCCGAAGGGTCGTGCCTCACTCATTTGCGGAGGAACAGGTACCGGAAAAACCTTGCTCGCCATGGAGTTTTTGCTCAGAGGTGCAACGCAATATGATGAACCCGGCGTCTTCATGGCGTTTGAAGAGTCGACAAACGATTTAATCACCAATGTCGCCTCGATCGGCTTTGACCTGGATGGG
>CAIMHT010000014.1 GCA_903840935.1 uncultured Chlorobiaceae bacterium | reverse complement strand
CCGGATTGTCTGGAAGTTCAGATTTCCCTTTGAGCATCTTTGAAGAAATGCGCTTGACAGCGAACCTATCCCTGCCCCGGCATCCAGCAGGCGGCATTCACCACTTGACTCAGGAAAGAGCTCTGCCATGAACGACGCCGTAGTTGCGGGCGTAAGATATTGCCCTAACTGCGATTTCTTTTTCGCATCGGTACGCTTTGATACTTTTAAACGGTTTTTTTCAGCAACGGTAAACATGATGTCATGCCTCCCGGCAAATGTATTTATCAAAATCTGACAGACAAGGCAAGAGCAAATATAACAAAGCTCTGCCGAATCTGATGAACAATGCTTATGCGGCGGAAGTTCCAGATGTATTTGCCTGCACATCTCCCGGTTTGCAGAAAGATTCCAGAAGTCGATTGGCCGCAATTTTTCGTTCCCAAACATTTTTTTGTTTTTTAAGCGCAGCTTAATGTTTCCCAAAGGTTTATCTCGGTACCTTTGTTACGTGATAAAGAATAAAGATGCAGATGATCAAGACTCTATCAATCTAAAACCGGGAGAAAAAAGAAAAAGTGAGGTTCATCAGGATTTCCTGGTGCATCGTTGGATTAACCAAGGCATAACATCATTAAAAACACAATAAACTGTTAATAACACCAAGCAATGAACTATTCACATAAAGCACTATACGGATTACTTCTTCTCCTGATAACCGTAATGACTTCGGCTTCAAATCTCCGGGCGGCAGAGAAGGATATCGATGGACACACTATCAATACCGTCTCCATAGGTGGTCAGGTCTGGATGCAGGAGAATCTTGACGTCAGCCGTTATCGAAACGGAGAGACGATTAGATATGCCGCTACGACTCAGGATTGGCTTGATGCCGCAGCAAGTGGCGAAGGCGCATGGAGCTACTACAAAAATGATGCTGCAAACAACGGAAAATATGGTCGCCTTTATAACTGGTATGCCGTGCACGATCCTCGCGGTCTTGCTCCGAAAGGGTGGCATATACCGAACACTCTGGAGTTCAAAAAACTCTCAAAAGCGCTGGGCGGCGTCTATGTTGCCGGAGGAAAAATGAAATCCACCGCACTCTGGCTCAGCCCCAATTTTACAGCCGATAACAGCGGCCAGCCCACTGTCTGTGTTCCTGATGGCAATGTAATTTCATCGGTCTGCCGGCCCAATTTTTCGGCCGATAACAGCAGCAAATTCAGTGGAATGCCTGGAGGTATGAGAGGCACCGATGGAGGCTTTTTCTTTATGGGTGAAAATGCATTTTTCTGGTCTTCTTCCGAATCAACTCCTACGATCTCATGGTACGGTGCTCTTTCTTACCACCTTCCAACATTTGTTCAAGGCACCGAACACAATGCTGATGGCATGTCTGTGCGCTGCATCAAGAATTAAACGCATAGAAATGTCCTGATTCTTCAATTGCCCGGTGAACCTTTTTCAGAATGTTTTCCGGGCAATTCTTTTTCTGTCCTCCAGAAGCGCAGATCTTTCCGACATTATTTTTAATGACAGAGTTCCTCTTCCGCCAGCGCCATAATCCTCTCTCGCAGGGTGCGGTGTTGAATCACATTCTCCGCCCGTGAACTTTTTACCTCAATAATGATGCTTCGGTTGCTGCTGCATGCAGTGCGGTACACTTCACTGAATTCACGGTTGGTTTGCGGGGCTGCGTAGTCGAGCCCGAAGGTTTCGGCGGCTGAGCGGATGTTGTAGTTCTGGGGGGTGGCGAAGTGGGTTTCAAAGACGTCGCTGCATTCTGAAACCGGAAGGAAGGAGAATATGGCGCCACCGTTATTGTTTAAAACGATGATCTGCAGGGGAACGGGGAGCGTGCCGAGCAGCGAGAGGGCGTTGATGTCGTGCAGGAAGGCAATGTCGCCAATCATCAGAGTTCCCGGTTTCTGGTGTCCAGAGGCAAAACCGGCGGCGGTGGAGATGATGCCGTCAATGCCGCTTGCTCCACGGTTGATGGCTGTTGGAATGCCGCCCGGATGGCTGCTGTTGGCGTTGTTGTCCATATCTCTGACGGGCATGCTGTTTGAGACAAAAAGGACCTGCTGCCCGGTTACAAGCTCTGAAACCAGTCGGGCAGCGGAGATGTCGGTGACTGGTTTATCGGGCAAAAGTTCGGTTTGAATCGCTTCGGATGCTCTTTTGAAAAAGCGGTCAACGGTGCTGATGTCGGGTTTTGGCGGTGTGGCGCGGCACCCTTTCAGCATTCCGGCTGTCTGTGCAATGGATGCTTCAATGCGGCAGGTGACGTTGTGGTCGGGGGAAAAGCGGGCTTGTTGTGGCTTGATGACAATGTAGTGTTCCGGATGCCACTCTTGCAGGGCGGTTGACGGGTGTTTTGCAATGACGTTGCCGCCAAAGTGCAGGACAAGATCACAGTGTAAGGATTTTCGGAATTCAGGTGTCTGGAGCAGGAGCTGCCAGGGATGGAGCGAGGCAACCATTCTCAGGCCGGATGAAAAATCGGCATAAAGCGGAATGTTCAGGTCGCTCGACAGTTCGCTGACCGCCAGAGCGTCCGCCCTGCTTGTCATACTGCCCGCAATGATCATCGGTCGCTCTGCCGCTGCAAGCAGTTGGCGGAGCATGGCGATGGTGTCGCTGTCGGGTACTTTTTCGGGTACTATCGAGCTACTGAATGGGTTGCTGCTTTCAAGCCACTCTTGCAGGGGAGCGAGCCAGGGATTGTTCTGATCAGGTTGTTCCGGTTCAAAAGGTTCCCGGAAGGGCTGGTTGAGGTGTACCGGGCCTGCTGATTCGCCAAGAGATTTTGCAACGGCATAAGCAATCGTTGAGAGGAGTGCCTTCAGGGGAGTATCTCTTGATGGTGCAGGTAACTGCATGTTCCACCGCGTATAGCTGCCGAAGATGTTCTCCTGGCGGATGGTCTGGTTTGCACCGCAATCAAGCAGTTCAAAAGGGCGGTCGGCGGAAAGCACAAGCATCGGCTGAAAGTCCATTGAGGCCTCAACCACGGCGGGGAAGTAGTTGGCGACAGCGGTGCCGGAGGTGCAGACGAGCACGGCCGGTAGGGCGGTTGCCCGTCCGTAGCCGAGTGCAAAAAAAGCGGCAGAGCGCTCATCGACAAACATTTTCCATCGCGCTTTCGGGTTTCTTGCAATGGCAATGGTGAGGGGTGTCGAGCGTGAGCCTGGCGAGATGCAGAAAAAGCTGGCACCCTGACGGATCAGCTCTTCAACAATGATACTGCTCCACAGTGTGGTTATCTGGCGGTTGTTCATGCTTCCTGCCGGGTTATGGCGAGCATCTCTCCTATTTTCTGGTCAACCTCTTCCCATTCAGCAAAGGGGTCTGATCCTTTGACAAGACCGGCGCCGGAGTAGAGAGTGGCAAAACGGCCATTGACAAGAGCGGAACGGATGGCGACGGCAAATTCGGCGGCATCCCGGCTTACCCAGCCGACAGGTGCCGCATACCAGCCACGGCTGAAGGGTTCCAGTTCCATGATATGCTGCATGGCCGGAGCTTTGGGCACTCCACCAACAGCAGGAGTGGGGTGAAGATGTTGCAAAACGGCGCTGTCGTGCTCGAATTCAGCTTTCAGCTGAGCGCGGCAGCGGGTGTAGAGGTGTGCAAGGCGATTGAGTTGAAGCACCTGCACCTCTTTATCCATATCAATATTGCTGCATATCTTGAGCAGTTCAAGGGAGATCATCTCCTTGACGAAGTTGTGTTCGCGGATATCCTTTTCTGAATTCAACAGGACTTCTGATGCCTGATGATCACTGCCGTTGATGGACTCTTTTGAACAGGTTCCTGCCAGTGCTTCAGTGAGCAGCATTCTGCCGTCCCGGCGGTAGAGCCGTTCGGGCGTAAAGCTGAAAAAGGCATGGTTTTCAACGGGTTCAAAGTAGAACCGGTAGAGGTTGTTCTGTGGAGAGGGGTAGAGCATCAGAAACAGGAGCGGAGAAAAACTGCGGCTGAATTCGAGCGTGGTCTGGCGCGCAAGCATGATCTTTTCCATTTCGCCCGACTCAAAGGTGAGCAGCGCCTTCCGGCACCGCTCCACCCACTCTTTCTCATCCGGATTATAGGAAATGTTTTGCAGTTCAGGCAGTTTCAGTGTTGAGCAATCAGTGTCGCATACAAGGCGATTGAGCACATCGGTTATTGCACTGATTTTTGCCTCGATCTCGTCGCCGGTTTCAAGCCAGAGGTGGCAGGAGAGGGTGTACGCGCCCTCCTCAAAGGTTAACTGGACAAGTGGAAGGATAAAGGAAAATGAGGAAAACTCCTGCCAGATTGCCTCCTGTTTTTCCTCGTTGTTGAAACAAAAACCACCGAAATATCGTGCATCAGGGTTTTTTGCGGCAACGCATCGCTCGAATTGTTCGAAGCTGCCCTCATTACTTCCCGAGTCGTTAAACGTCATGGTGTCGGCAACTCCGATGCCTGCCACGGAAAAATCCCTCTCCCGGTTCATCCAGTATAGTCGTGGATAGACCGGCTGACGACAAAGCCATTCAGGGAGCTCTGTCGGTTGAAGAGGCATACGGAACGTTACAAGCTGTGCAGCGTCAAGGTGAAGGGATTGTGCGTACCCGTCACGATAGAGCTGAAATGCCGATGCAAGGCTTGAAACCGCCTTTTCTATGGATAAAGGTTCCTCCGAAGGGTTAATCACCGGGCCTCATTTTTGAGATGTTTCTGCAGAGAGATGGCAAGATAATTGTTTTTAACAAGAAGCCATTTATAAATCACCTCAGCTTCGGCCTTTCGTCCTGTACGGATATAGCAGACCGCAAGGTTGTAGTGGGCATCGGTAAATGAGTCGCTGTTCTCTATCGCCTCACTGTAGGATTTGGCCGCCTTGTCGAACTGCCTGAGCTGCATTTGGGCATTACCGAGATCGTAAAGTCTCAGGGAGTCTTTTGGAGAGCGTTCAAGGTGTTGCTGAAAATATTTTTCTGCTTCACCGTAGTTTTTCTGGTTAAACGCAACGGCTGCAAGCGCGTGGAAGGCGTCATCAAGTTCCGGATTTATGGCCAGGGCGCTTTTGTATGCTGCTGAGGCCTCGCTGTAGCGCCGGGCGCGTGCACACGCGTTTCCGAGGAGCATATAAGCTCTGGCATTCCGGGGATTTTTCCAGACCTGCTGCTGCAGGCTGTTAATATCATTCTCTGTGCGGTTGCATGAAGTGAGTATGCTCATTCCTGCCAGGAGAATGAGCATAAAAAGGCATTGTATGCCTGCTCTTGCGTGTGGTCGTGATGGATTCATAGTGCTTCAATATAACGACTACGGCAATGATCTGCCAATCCTGATTTGACGGAAATATTTTAATATTGCCGTCAGTGTACGTAACTTATTCCTTAATGAGTGCTTCTGCGGGATAGAGTGGTTTTTCTATCAGGTGATTTAAAAGCTTATTGATCAAGAACTATGAAAAATGAACTACAGGTAAGCGGGATGCGTTGCGGCGGTTGTGAACTGCTTGTCAAGGAGGCTCTTGAAGAGGTTGAAGGGGTGAGGGCGGTTGATGCTTCTTCTCTAAGGGGTACGGTTGTTGTCGACTATGAACCTGAAACAGTTGGCATTGCTTTGATTGTAACGGTTATTGAGGAACAGGGTTTTAAGGTAAAATCTTGACGCAGTCAGTGGTTTTTTGTACAACAAAAGAGTGGAACGTGCCATGGCAATGGAAAAAACAGAGCGTCTTGCTGTGCTGATTGATGCTGACAATACACAAGCGTCAATTATTGAAGGTCTTCTTGCGGAGGTCGCAAAGTATGGAACATCGAGCGTCAAAAGGATATATGGCGACTGGACTTCGACAGCGCTCAGAAGCTGGAAAGATGTGTTGCTGGAGTACTCCATTCAACCCATTCAGCAGTTCGGCTATACCAAAGGAAAAAATGCTACTGACAGCGCCATGATTATTGATGCCATGGATCTTTTGTATACCGGGAAGTTTCACGGTTTCTGCATTGTCTCCAGTGACAGTGATTTTACGAAACTTGCTTCGCGAATCAGGGAGTCAGGGCTCTTTGTCTATGGGTTTGGAGAGAAAAAGACCCCTGCTGCATTTGTATCTGCCTGTGATAAGTTTATCTATATCGAAGTGTTGCGGGCAAAAATCAATGAAAACGAATCGATTGCAAAAAAGTCGATGACGGAACTCAAGCGGGATGCCCGACTGGTGCGCTTGTTGCGCAATGCCGTTGAGGCATCTTCTGATGAAAGCGGCTGGGCGCATCTTGCAACGACGGGGAGCAATATTGCAAAACAGTCTCCGGAGTTTGATCCTCGCAACTATGGCTATATCAGGCTTGGTGAGCTGCTGACTGCCACAAAACTTTTCGATATTGAGGAACGTATTATCGGCGAAGGACAATCAAAAGCAATTTATGTACGCGATAAACGCAAAAAAGAGTGATTTTTATCATTTAACCCAAGGAGCATTATCCCATGAAAGCGCTTAAGGCCATTCTGCTGTTTTTTTTCATTGTAGCGGTGCTGCCGTTCAGGGATGCCGACGCTGCCGACATTGCCGGGTCCAAAGATCATCCACTGTTACGGCGTTTTGCTGGTTCGGAAATTGTCGGTTACCAGGTGAAGCGTTTTGATGCTTATGAGCTGCAAACCTCTACATTCAGTCGCTATAACCTTGAGTCCAAAAAACAGGAGTATGTTAAACCTCCCCTGAAGCCGGAAGGGCGATTGACTCGAATCTGGTACGAGGTTGCCGGGGATACCGGCTCTCTTGAAGTGTTCAGGAACTATCTCAATGAGCTTAAGGCCAAGGGGTTTGTTATTCTTTATGACTCCAAAACAGACCCTGCAGCAACCAGATGGAGTAATTATCTTGCGCCATTTGGAAGCATGGATATTCAGACCAGTCGGAGCAACTATGTTTTTTATGCGGCTGAAAAAGCAGGTATCTGTGTTCTCAGCGCAAAAAAAAGTCGGCCTGAGGGGGATGTTTATGTGCATCTGATTGCGGTGGAATGGGGGAAGAATGATGGGGTTTACAAGGCAAAGCGCGGTGCTTACGTTGCGCTCGATATCATTGAGATGCAGCCGATGGTGCAGAAAATGGTGACGGTCAGTGCCGATGAAATGGTGCAGTCACTGAGTGCTGTCGGCAAGGTCTCTCTTTACGGCATCTATTTTGACCCCAATAAATGGGAGATCAAACCAGCCTCCCGCCCTGCGATCCAGGAAATTGCGACGCTCCTGAAAAAACAGACTGCGTTGAAGTTGCACGTTGTGGGTCACACCGACAACATTGGGGGTTATGAGGTTAATACGGTGCTTTCCAAACGAAGAGCTGAAGCTGTTGTTGCTACTCTTGTCAAAGATTTTGGTATTTCTGCACTTCGCCTTACGGCAAACGGGGCAGCATATCTTGCTCCTGTTGCGACGAACAGCACAGAAGCTGGACGTGCCAAAAATCGTCGTGTTGAGCTGGTTCCAAGATAGGTGTTTAAAAGGGCAATAAAAAAGGGAGTGCGTCGCACTCCCTTTTTTATTCTTTTCTGCGGAGCTGACGGGGTTCGAACCCGCGACCTCCTGCGTGACAGGCAGGCGCTCTAACCAAACTGAGCTACAGCTCCATTAAGAAGTTGTAAATGTAGGAACCCGGGGTGTAATATCCAAAAACTATTTTCGTTTTTTTCTGTTTATATTGAACGACGGAAAAGAGAGGGTGTTCCTGCAACTTTTTTTATCAACGGTATTCAACCATCAAGACAGTGACCATCATGCCTGTTACAGATTCCAGAAATTCTTTGACAATTACCGATAATCGCACCGGAAAAGCCTATGAACTTCCGCTTGAAAACGGTTGCGTCAACACAATGGATCTTCGCCAGATAAAGGTTTCGGATGAAGATTTCGGATTGTTGGGCTATGATCCCGGTTTTTTGAATACAGCCTCATGCAAAAGTCGTATCACCTATATTGATGGAGACAGAGGGATTTTGCGCTATCGCGGCTATCCGATTGAACAGCTTGCCGAAAAGAGTACTTTTCTGGAAACCGGCTACCTGCTGATCAAGGGTGAGCTGCCAGACAAGGAGCGGCTGGCTGAATGGACCTATAATATCCGTCATCATACCATGACTCATGCCAATATTGTCAAGTTTATGGACGGATTCCGTTATGATGCACATCCTATGGGTATTCTGGTTGGTACGGTTGGAGCACTTTCGACCTTTTACCGTGAGGCGAAGGATATCTGCAATGAAGAGTCGCGCAAGCTTCAGGTGCGTCGTCTTATTGGTAAAATACCAACGCTTGCAGCCATGAGTTTCCGCCACAGTCTTGGATATCCATACGTTCTTCCCGACAATGAGCTGAGCTATACGGCCAATTTTCTCTCTATGATGTTCAAGATGACCGAGCATCACTACGTGCCCAACCCGGTGCTTGAACATGCCCTTGATGTGTTGTTTATTCTTCATGCAGACCATGAACAGAACTGTTCAACCAACGCTGTCCGGGCCGTTGGCAGTTCCGGTGTTGACCCTTATACAGCGATCGCCGCTGGTTGTGCGGCATTGTACGGCCCCCTGCACGGCGGAGCCAATGAGGCGGTCATTCACATGCTGCTGAAAATCGGTTCGATTGACAAGATACCTGCTTTCATTAAATCGGTAAAGGATGGTGAAGGACGTTTAATGGGGTTTGGTCACAGGGTGTATAAAAATTATGATCCAAGGGCAAAAATCATCAAGGATATTGCCTTCCAGGTTTTCGAGGAGACCGGGCGTAGTCCCCTGCTCGATATTGCGCTTGAGCTTGAGCGCATCGCCCTTGAGGACGAATATTTCATTAACCGGAAGCTTTATCCCAATGTCGACTTTTATTCCGGCTTGATTTACCAGGCAATGGGTTTTCCGATGGATATGTTTCCCGTGCTTTTTGCTATTGGCCGCATTCCTGGATGGCTTGCGCAGTGGACTGAGCATGTCAAGGATGCAGAGCAGAAAATTGCAAGGCCACGGCAGATCTACCTCGGTGAAGAGGAAAGGGCTTTTGTGCCGATTGAGCGGCGTCCGAAAAGCAACAATGACGAGCAGGGTGCAGGTGCCTGCATGTTGTAGCAGCAGACCGCAAACCCGTTTTTTTGCTGAACATTTTAGTTGACTACGATGTTTTTATAATTTTACGAAGCTTTATTATGTCGGTTACCGCCAAAGATGTTGCCTATATCGCCGAATTGGCCAAGCTGCGATTCAGTGATGAAGAGATGCTGACGATGACCAGCGAACTCAACAATATTCTGCACTATGTTGAAAAGCTCAATGAAGTTGATACTGAAGGCGTGCTGCCTCTCAGCAGTATTCATGACCCGCTCAATGTGCTTCGTGAGGATGTTGAGCATCAGGCACTCTCTTCGTCGGAGGTACTGCTGAATGCTCCCGACCGGCAGGACCGTTTCTTCAAAGTGCCGAAGGTGATCGGGTAGTTTGTCGGTGATTGAACTTCGCGAAAAAAATGGCAGTGCTCTCTTTGTCGTCAAGGCGCAGCCTCGCTCGTCGAGAAGCCGGATTTGCGGCATCTATAACGGAGGTCTGAAGGTAAGCCTGAAAGCTGCACCCGTTGATGATGCTGCCAACCGGGAGTGCTGTGAGCTTTTTTCAAAGCTCTTCCATATTCCTCCGTCGCGGGTGCACATCTTGACAGGTCAGAGTTCCCGGACAAAAACCGTGATGGTCGAGGGGATCAGTTCCGAGGCGGCGGCCCTCATTCTTGAACCCTTTGTTTGAAATTTTTTTATGAAAGCTGTCATTCTTATCCCCGCAAGGCTTGAGTCGAGCCGCCTTGAGCGCAAAATGCTGGCTGATCTTGAAGGGGAACCGCTGATTGTACGTACCTGGCGCCAGGCACTCAAATCACGTCTTGCCGAGAGGGTTGTGGTGGCTACCGACAGCCTTGAGATTGCTGCGGTTCTTGAAGCATACGGGGCAGAGGTGGTCATGACCTCTCCAACAGCAAGCTGTGGTACCGAGCGGATTGCTGAAGCTGCCCGCCATATCGAGGCGGATGTTTTCCTCAATTTGCAGGGCGATGAACCTCTGATCAGTCCCGACAATATCGATCTTGCCCTTCAACCCTTTTTCTCCAACCACCCTCCCGATTGCTCAACCCTTGTCTTGCCGTTGCAGCCCGATGACCGCGAGCAGATTGAAGATCCTCATCAGGTGAAAGTGGTTATGGATTCAAGGGGATTTGCCCTCTATTTTTCGCGCAGTCCGATACCGTTTCAGCGCAATATGATCCCGTCAACCACTTTCTATCGCCATATCGGGCTCTATGCGTTTCGGGCTGATGTGCTGGAGAAATTTGCTGCGCTTCCCCCTTCAATGCTCGAAGAGGCGGAATCACTTGAGCAACTCCGCTGGCTTGAGCATGGCTTCCGCATACAGTGCGTCACAACGCTGATCGACAACCCGGGGGTCAATACCCAGGAAGATCTTGAACTGGTGCGCACCATCATCAGCTCCTCTTGCCTGGGCTGATCACCGCCGGAAGTATCCCGTCATGAAAGAGAAGTTCCACACCGTCGGATGCTTTCAGTTTTTCTGCACCGGTCATGTATTTCCCCTCTTTTTTGACCAGCACATATCCCCGTTCAAGTGTTTTACGGTAATCAAGCATGGTCAATTGCTGTTTGACTGAAGCGTAGTGCTGCACCCGCTCGCTGTAGAGAGTTGTTATGCTTCGTGACATCTGTGCGGCAAGTACGTTGAGTCGCTCATGCAACTGATCCATCTGGAGGTATGGACGGTTGAATGCGTAGCTGCTGCAGATGGAATAGACGTGACGCTCTGCTCCCTCAAGCTTTGCCCGCAGCAGCTTCTCCTGCCGTGACTGGAGCGTGCTGATATGGCGCAGCAGCTCCTGGCTGTCCGGTACGGCAAGTTCCGCCGCAATGGATGGAGTTCCCGCTCGCAGGTCGGCCACCATGTCAGCAATGGTGAGGTCAGTTTCGTGGCCGATGGCGCTGATGACCGGTACTCTGGAGTGATAGATGGCGTTGGCTACAACCTCTCCATTGAAGGCCTGCAGATCCTCCAGTGAACCTCCTCCCCGGGCGATAATGATCACATCGGGCCGGTGCTGTTTTTGTTTCGTTGTGTTGAACCAGGCAATCCCTGCAGCAACCTCTTCAGCGGCACTCGTTCCCTGCACCTTGACGGGATAGAGAATGAGCCGTGCCGCTGGAAATCTCCTCTCCAGTACCTTGCTCATATCCTCAATAACTGATCCGGTGGAGGAGGTGATGAGTCCGATGGTTTCCGGGATGGCAGGAATTGCCCTTTTCCTTTCAGGGCTGAAATAGCCCGCTTTGGCAAGCTTCTGGAGGAGCTCAGCAAAAGCCTGCTGAAGCGCACCTTGCCCGGCCTCAGTGACGGAGGTACAGATCAGTTGATAACGGCCAGATGGAGGATAGACCTCAAGACGTCCTTCGGCAACAACATCCATGCCGTCCTTCAGCGCAACGCTCATGCGGCTGGCGGTGGTTTTCCAGACAACAGCCGGGATTTGTGCCCCCTCGTCTTTCAGTGTCAGATAGATGTGGCCTGAGCCGTGCCGCTTGCAGTTGGAGATCTCCCCCTTGATTTTAACTAGGGGAAAGAGGGTTTCAAGCCCGGTTTTAATCTGCCGGGTCAGCTCACTGACTGAAATAATCTCTGATCTCATGAAAGGTGGTGAGGTGGGTTTTAAATTCGGCACTCTTGCAGAGTATAGAACAAATCCGCTTTGAAAAAAAACGGCATCAATCTTGAACAGAATCTCTTCTTGAGGGATACAGATGGCTGAAACGGACCCGGAGAGGGGGTTTTCAGGGGGGGAAGTGTTATATTCGGTTTTTATTAACCGTGTGCGGTGACTGCCCGATTGAAGAGGTGTAACGTTATGGTACATCAGGATTGTATAGAAGAGCTTGCGAGGCTGCTTGACTTGGATCGGCAGGAGGCGGAGCTTCTTCTGAGCCGTTTTTCCTCTGCCATGGCGGCTGAGCTACTTGCTGTAGGGAAGCTGTCGCTCAAGGGGCTTGGATCGTTTACGGTGATACATTTTCCCGCAGCAAAAAAGAGCAGCGCCTCAACGGTTGTCTATACTCCTCCAGGTAATCGCCTTACTTTCTCCAGTCGACTGCTCGGCGTTGATGATACCACGCGTCTGGCGGTTTCTCGGCTATCCATGATCCCCGAAGAGGCCGAGCGGTTTTGCGGGGCTCTTGCCGATTTCTTCAGGCGTGCGGTTCAGCAGCAGAGAGAGATCCGTCTGAACGGTATAGGCCGCTTTGCTCTGGAGCAGGGTGCATATCTTTTTTTCCCTGAACGCTCACTCGAAGAACTTTTGAACAGGGCGTATCAGGATCTGCAGGAGGTTGTTCTGCCGCCTCGTGAGCAAAAGCAAGGCAGGGGAATGCAAAGAAGGCTTCGTTACCTGGTGCCGCTTTTGGTTTGCACGATTGCGGTCATGCTGTTTGCCTTTCTCTATGGCATGGAACCTGAACCCATCTCCACCACCTCTCCTTCAGCAGTGAAGCAACCCGCACGCATTGTAAAAGCCGCTGTTCATGCGGAGAGGATGGTCGCAGAGGTTCACACGAATAGCGTCACGGTCAGCAAACCTGTTACTCCGCGGCCCTCTTCCGAAAGGGCAAAGGCAAACGGCCCGCTTGTGCTTGCTCCGGACAGTTATACCATTGTGCTCGTTACCCTCAGCAAGTCGGAGAGTGTCCGCAAAGAGGTGCTGCGTCTGCGTTCAGAAGGGGTGATGGCTTTTGTCTTGCCCGCAGAGGTGAACGGAATCACCTACTACAGGCTCATTATGGGCAGTTTTTCAAATCGTCATGCTGCGGCCGAGCATATTAGGCGAATGGCTCAAAAAACTGCCGGAGGCGCCTATATTCAACATATCATAAAGAGGGTTGTGCTTCATGAAGAAAAAGGGTTGTAACACCTTGCATCCCCAGTCGATGTGTCCGGCATTCGGCGGGCTGAGGGTGCTGACCAGAATCGACGGCGTGCAGGTCTGCCTGGTTGCCGATCAGGGGTGCCTCTACGGACTTACCTTTGTGTCGCATTTTTATGCTGCACGCAAATCGATCATCTCGCCTGAACTGATGAATGTACAGATTTCAGGCGGAACCATGATTGACGATGTGCGACGCACCATAGAGGATATCGCCCGCGATCCGTCGGTGCGCTTCATTCCTGTGGTCAGCACCTGTGTGGCTGAAACTGCCGGAATTGCCGAGGAGTTGCTCCCCCGCAAGGCAGGCAATGCGGAGGTGCTGCTGGTGCGCCTGCCAGCCTTCCAAATCAGGACACACCCGGAGGCAAAAGATGTGGCCGTGGCAACACTCTTGAAGCGGTTTGCCCGGTTTGATGGCCCGAAAAAAGTGAAATCACTTGTTGTGCTGGGTGAGATTTTCCCGGTCGATGCCATGACCATCGGAGCTGTTCTCCAGAAAATCGGTGTTGAGTCGGTCATAACGCTGCCCGGCACGGCGCTTGAGGATTATATTGAGGCCGGTCAGGCGGAAGCGTGCGCGGTGCTCCATCCCTTTTATGAAAGAACGGTTTCGTTGCTTGAAGAGAAGGGGGTTACAATTGTCAAGGGCAACCCGATCGGGGCGAACGCAACAGCGCAATGGATAGGCCGAATCGGAGAGGCTCTCGGTCTTGATCCCGTGACCGTTCAGACGGTTGCCGAAGAGGAGAGTCAGAAAACCCGGGCGGTGCTTGCGCAGTTCAGTCAGTTGAAGGGAAAGGTGATTGTTGCCGGTTATGAAGGCAATGAACTTCCGCTGGTCCGGCTCCTGCTTGAGGCCGGTCTTGAAGTGCCTTATGCCTCCACCTCCATTGCAAGGATGCCACTCGGAGAGGAGGAACACAAGGTGATCACTATGCTTGGTACCGAGATTCGTTATCGTAAGTATCTTGAAGAGGATATGCAGGCTGTGGCTGACTATGAACCGGATCTTGTGATCGGAACCACCTCGCTCGACAGCTTTGCCAAGGAGAGGGGAATACCGGCCATCTACTACACCAACAACATCTCCTCCCGCCCACTTTTCTTTGCCGCTGGAGCGGCAACCGTACTCGGCATGATCAGTGGTCTGCTTGGAAAAAAAGAGGTGTTCCGTAAAATGAAGGACTATTTTTGCGCAACTGCTTTTTGATGGACGGAATACCATCACCGCTCCATCGGATTACCCCGTTGAAACACGATTTCTCACGATAGCCATCTTCGACGGGAAGTTTCATACCGTCGTATGGACGTGGCGAGAAGAGACTCGAAGAATAATATCATTCAGGAGGGCACGACATGGCGAGGAAAGAGCGTATCGTCAAGTACACGGATAATGAATTACGCGCAATGCAGGAGCGCGGCGAGAGCAAAAGCAACTGGGCGCAAGCTGCCGCTATGACGGATGAGGAGGTTGAAGCGCCTATTGCTTCCGATCCCGACGAAGCAGGCATGGTGGTTGATTGGTCGAAAGCGTCGGTTGAATTACCGCAGCCCAAGGCCGTCCTCAACATGCGCATTGATTATGATGTGATGGAATTTTTTCGCAATCAGGGGAAGGGCTATCAGACAAAAATCAACGCCGTCTTGCGCTCTTATGTCGATCAACGGCGGCACCACAGAATATAAAAACAGATAACAAGGACGCACGATTTACTTAAAAACAGAGAAATAACACAAAGATGGAAGTTAAAACATGGCAGGGCGGTACTTATGGGATTAGAGTCGGAAAGAAAAATGCCAACGACTATTTTGATAAGTCATTGAATAGCATAGAGGTTAAGATCCGTGGCAAGTTTTATCCTTTTCATCTTAGTAAAACATTCTGGACAACATGTCCTGAGTTTCGAGGTGTTCCGTTGCCTCAATGGCTTCGTGAAAAAAAAGCTTGACGATTGGAAAGAAAAAAAACGCCCACCTTATAGCCTTGAACTTTTGCCTATAGGCCATAATCGGTTTGAATTGGTTGATCCTGCTAACCGCTAATCCATTAAAATATAATAACCAACAATTAGAACGCCCAACGCGACCCACAGTTATTACAAACGGCATCAGTCACCCATTCTTTGCGAGCTAACCCTGTAGCTAGGAGCCTGTCGGATTATCCAGCAAGACGAAATCGTAAAAACAGCGGCATAAGCCTTTTATAAGAAACGAGATAAGTCGTATATTGCTTGCATAATAATCGCTTAACTGCCCACGAAAAAGCAATGCATTCAGACTTT
>CAIMHT010000013.1 GCA_903840935.1 uncultured Chlorobiaceae bacterium | reverse complement strand
TCACGATTTTCGTGACACTATACGTTGGCACTGATTGCACCAAAAAATGCACATGATCTTTATCTGTACCAATTTCCAGGAACTTGATCTGATAACGATATTCTATCTCCAAGCACACATCTTTCAGGGCTTCATCCACCTCATCATCAAAAATCACGCGTCTATACTTTGCTGGCAGCACGATGTGATACATCAGAACGGTGACATTATGGCTCTTGTGAATATATTCGCTCATGCAAACTAATATACATCATATCACGCCGCAAGCGGCGGGGAATATGACCCGTAGAGATTAAAAACACTATAAACACACTTCAATATACGAACAAACAATCAGCGTAAAAAATTAGTTTCGTAAAACCACTCGTTTTGCACAAAAAAGCAGTAAACTTTTTATTTTCCGGGGGTTGAATTTTAACTTGCCTTCCATGTCACTCAATCTCCTGTAAACTATTCATTTCCAAAGCAATGCATTGGATTTACCTGATTATTGCAATATTGCTTGAAGTATCCGGCACCACCTGCATGAAAATCTCCGATGGATTCACGAAACTTGCACCAACGCTTTTTATCTTTATTTTTTACGGGCTGAGCTTTACCTTTCTTTCGCTGGCTCTGAAGGTTTTGCCCATCGCTCTTACCTATGCGATCTGGTCAGGAATCGGAACTGCCGCGATAACCGTTATCGGAGTCATCTGGTTCGGTGAAGGGATCAATGCCATTAAACTCGTTTCCCTGCTGCTGATTATTATCGGCGTTGCAGGGTTGCATTTCAGTCAGGAACAGGTCCACTAACGCATGAAACAGCTACACAACCCTCTCTATAAAAAAATAGTCGTCAAAGTCGGCACCAACGTCATTACCACGAAAAAAGGCGAGCTTGACCTTGAAATTCTCCAGCAGCTCACCGCCCAGATTGCGGAGCTGCAGAAGCAAGGGATTCAGATCATTCTTGTCTCATCCGGTGCTGTCGGTGCCGGACGTTCAGTAGTCAAACTCTCCGGTACTATTGCCCCTGTTGCGGCCCGGCAGGTGCTTGCCTCAACAGGGCAGATCAAGTTGATCAGCACCTACAATGAGCTCTTTGCGAAACGCGGACTGGTTACCGCGCAAATTCTTGTCACCAAGAGCGATTTCAGCGACCGCCTGCACTACCTCAACATGCAGACCTGCTTCAGCTCCCTCTTGCAGCAGAATATCATTCCTGTTGTCAATGAAAACGATGCCGTTTCGGTGACCGAACTGATGTTTACCGACAATGATGAGCTCTCCGGCCTCATCGCATCAATGATGGATGTTGAGGGTTATATCATTCTCTCACATGTTGATGGTCTGTTTGACATGAAAACAGGAGAGGGCACCATCATCCCCGTCATTGATCCCTCGACTAAACACTTTCATCAGTATATCCAACCGGGAAAATCCGAGTTCGGACGAGGGGGGATGCTGACCAAATGCCACATTGCGCATAAGCTCTCACGCCTCGGCATCACCGTCCATATTGCCAACGGACGCACTCCCGGTATTCTTCTCTCGATTCTTGAAGGAAAACAAAACGGGACAAAATTTCTGCCGCAAAAAGCAACCCACGGCCCAAAACGGTGGATTGCCAACAGCGAAGGGATGGAAAAGGGAGCGGTCAGTGTCAACATGGGCGCTGAAATGGCGCTGGTGGCCGGAGATCGAGCCAACAGCCTGCTGCCGGTCGGTATTGAGTCGGTTGAAGGGCCTTTCCTGAAAGGCGATATCATCAAAGTATGTGCCACAGACGGAACTATTATCGGCTACGGGATGGCGCAATACAGCTCGGAAAAAACCTTGGCAATCATGGGACTGAAGGATCAGAAACCCCTGATTCATTACGATTATCTCTATATAACCACCTGAACCTGGTTTGACATGAAGGAAACGATAACAAAACAGCTCCAAGCCGTCCAGCAGGCAAGCAGGAAGATCATCACCCTTACCGATGAAGCGATCAATCACTTGCTCTGCGCCCTTGCCGACAGCATACCTGCCCACCGGGATGCCATTCTTGAGGCCAACCAGAAAGATATCGAAAGGATGGATCCGACGGACCCGATGGTTGACCGGTTGCTGCTGAACACATCGCGCCTTGAGGGCATTGCCGCCGACATCCGTAATGTCGCCTCGCTCCCCTCTCCGCTTGACTCCCTGCTTGAAGAGCGGGTGTTGCCGAACGGCCTCAATCTGAAAAAAGTAACCGTGCCAATAGGCGTGATCGGCATCATCTACGAAGCAAGGCCGAACGTCACCTTCGACGTCTTTGCACTCTGCCTGAAATCGGGCAATGCCACCGTGCTGAAGGGCGGAAGCGACGCCATGTACTCAAACATCGCCATTGTTGAGCTTATCCACTCTGTCCTGAAGGAACACGGGATCAACCCCGATACGATCTACCTGCTCCCTGCCGAACGGGAGGCCGCCGCCGTCATGCTGAACGCGGTCGGCTACATCGACATGATCATTCCAAGAGGGAGCCAGAAGCTGATTGACTTTGTGCGCAACAACGCCAAAGTTCCCGTCATCGAAACCGGCGCAGGCATTGTACACACCTATTTCGACAAAAGCGGCGATCTTGAGCTTGGAAAGCAGGTAATCTTCAACGCCAAAACCCGCCGGCCCAGCGTCTGCAACGCCCTCGACACCCTTATCATCCATCTCGACCGTCTGGGCGACCTCCCTGCCCTTGTTGAGCCGCTTCAGGAAAAACAGGTGCTGCTCTTTGCCGATGAAGCCGCTTTCCTTGCGCTGCAGAGCTTCTACCCCGAAGAGCTGCTCCATCGGGCTGAACCGGAACATTTCGGCACCGAGTTCCTCTCGCTGAAGATGTCGGTAAAAACTGTTGCATCTCTTGAAGAGGCACTTGAGCATATCGCCCGATACAGTTCTCGCCACAGCGAAGCGATCATTGCGACTGACCCTGAAACCGCAGCAATTTTCCTGAAAAGGGTCGATGCTGCCGTGGTCTACGCCAACACCTCAACCGCATACACCGACGGCGCACAGTTCGGCCTTGGCGCAGAAATTGGCATCAGCACACAGAAGCTCCACGCCAGAGGCCCGATGGCGCTGAAAGAGTTGACGACGTACAAATGGATTATTGAGGGGAATGGGCAAGTGAGACCGGTGTGAAGAGATATTAGATGGGCCTGGTGGCCGTACATTACCAGTTCCTGCTCATAGGCCCATTGAACCGATATACATCAAGAAATTTGTTGATTTTGTAATGGATTGAATTATGAGAGATTTAAGCAAATACCCATTTGAAATTCCTACTCTTTCACAAGATGATGGTGGCGGTTATTTGATTTCATTCACAGACTTTTCTGAATGTATTTCAGATGGAGAAACAATAGCGGAAGCAATTGAAAATGGTAGGGATGCCTTGCAAGAAACGATTGCTGCCCTGGAAAGCCTGGAACTGCCTGTTCCGGAACCAGATAGTGGTGGCACGCACAGTGGCAAGTTTATTCAACGAGTTCCTAAAAGTATCCACGCGCGTTTGGTTATGAGAGCCAAACAAGAGGGTGTCAGCATGAACTCTCTGGTAACATCCATGTTGGCAGAGAGCTTGGGCAAACGCGAAACGGTGTAATGAAAAATTTAATAATGCTTGAAGCCAAAAACATCAGCAAGTCCTACACCCTGCAGGGCAAAAAGAGTCTGGAGATTCTCCGCAATGTCAATCTCTCGCTTGGCGAAGGCGAGATGGTGACCGTCATCGGGGCATCAGGCAGCGGCAAAACAACCTTGCTGAACCTGCTCGGCACCCTCGACACGCCCGACAGCGGTGAAATCCTCTTTGACCAGGAGCTTCTCTTCAAGGATAAAAAATACACGCTCTCCCAAAAAGCGCTGGCAACGTTCCGGAACCAAAAAATCGGCTTTGTCTTCCAGTTCCACCACCTCCTTTCCGACTTTACCGCCCTTGAAAATGTGGCTATGCCCGAATTCATCGCCACCGGCAAACTTCCTCCCGCAAAAAAACGGGCAGGAGAGCTGCTGGCAAGCCTCGGCCTCTCGGAGCGCTTCGACCACCTCCCCTCCGAGCTCTCCGGCGGTGAACAGCAGCGCGTCGCCATTGCCCGAGCCCTGATGAATAACCCGAAGCTGATACTGGCCGACGAACCAAGCGGCAACCTCGACAGCCAGAACAGCCGCATCCTTTACGAGCTCATGGCGCGCCTGAGCAAGGAGCGCCGCACCTCCTTCATCATTGTCACCCACAACGAAGAGTACGCCGCCCTTGCCGACCGTTGCCTCCGCATGGAGAACGGGCAGTTGAATCCTTGCTGGGGGATGAGGTGAAAGAATGAATCATCCAAATTATTAAAGAACATTGAAAAGAATATGCAGATCAATAGCGATTTTTCGTTCAACACAGTTATTTGGATATCAAGTATTCTGCCACCAGAAGATCAGGGGCCTTCGTCTCGAATGATTGATGAAATGAATTCAATTAAGAACCGCTTAGATTTCAACTTTGAAACGGTTAAGGTTTCAAGTGTAGCAGAATTAGAGTGTATTTTTGTGGATATTGCTCACCGAGCAGAAAAAAAAGAACTGCATCCTATTTTAAACTTTGACATGCACGGAAACAAAGAGCTGGGACTTCTCATTAGAGATAATGAGTATTTTTCATGGCAGTCGCTTGTTGATCACCTTCGGCCAATCAACACAGCAACAGAAAACAACCTTTGCATTGTCAGTGTGGCATGTTTCTCCTATAATGTAATTAAATCAATTAAAACTCTTAATTATCCATCGCCATTTTTTATCATGCTTGCTCCAGAAAATAAGGTTTACAATGGTTTTATTGAACAAAAATTACCAGCATTCTATGAAAATTTATTTCAATTTGACAATCTATCTGATGCATACAAAAATCATCTTTTTGAGCAATTTCATTACTTTCACTGCGAAAGAATACTCCTGTTAGCAATAGCTCGATACATTATAGAAGGATGCAAGGGGCAATCAAAGAAGAAACGTCAAGAAAAATTGCTCTCAGAATTGTTTCTACAAGGAATAGAAAAGACAAAAAAAAATCTGAAAACAGTGCGACAAGGAATCAAAAAAGGCATTTTACCAAATCAGTGCTTGTTAGATCATTACACGAAAACATTTCTCATTAACAAGCCTTGTGGCTTTAAAATAGACCAACTTTTAGCGTACATAAACGAATATAAATCCTGACGTATAGTTCAATATTACAAGTAAAAAAATTTATTCTCGCCAAGTAACGAAAAACAATTTCGTACATTCGGCAAAGGTTTAGGCACTCAAAACCAGGAAATCACGTTTTTTTTCAACTATTTGCACAACAATGCCTCACGCTCTCGAACTGAAATATGGCCTGACAGCCCAGGAGTTGCTTGATGCCATCGATAAACGATTTCGCCTCAAGGTCGCCCTGGAAGGCGCCGTCGCGGAAGTTCATTTCGAAAGGAAACTTCGCATCGCCAGTCGGGAAGGTTGGTTAACCAGCTATGAGAGCCATGATGTCGATGGAATGCATGACTTTACCGTTGTGACGCTCTCTGGAATATCCATCCGGGTTGAAGTCAAGACCATACGCAACGGCCCGAAACCCCAGGTTGAGTTGCAGAAGACTCGTGCGGCCAAAGCGGATCCGAGTAGCCGTTACTACGACCGTATTCACTTCGATGTTGTCGCAGTTTGTGTTGGTCGATCCAGTGGTGACTGGAGTCAATTCAGATACGCCCTTGTACGGGAACTTCCAAGCCATCGGCATCATCCAGACAAACTTCAGGTCATGCACTCTCTTCCTGAGGGAACAGAAACAGAGCCTCGATGGTTTTCACGTTTTCAAGATATTATTGATGCTTATGCAACCTGAACCCATATACAAGACAAAATTTGGTGCGTTATTCTGTGCTGACAGCCTCGAATTCATGCAGCAAATACCGGACGACTCAGTTGATCTGGTTCTTACCAGTCCGCCCTACGCTCTCCACTTTAAAAAAGAATATGGTAACGCAAATCAGCAGGATTACATTGCCTGGCTTCTTCCTTTTGTTCGAGAAATCAAACGGATCATAAAGCCATCCGGTTCATTCGTTCTGAACCTCGGTGGCGCATGGCAACCTGGGTTACCAATTCGCAGTCTCTACCATTATCGCGTCCTGCTTGCTCTTGTGGACGAAATCGGATTTGATTTGGCGCAAGAATTTTTCTGGTTCAATCCTGCAAAAATGCCTGCACCCGCAGAATGGGTCAATGTTCGTCGCATCCGGGTAAAAGACAGCGTGGAATATATTTTTTGGCTTGTCAAAGATCCAATGGCAAAAGCGGATAACCGCAAAGTTCTCCAGCCATACAGCGAGGACATGAAGCGCCTGATCAAACGAGGGGTCAAGCAAACTATCCGGCCAAGCGGACACGTGATCAACGGTACCTTTGCAAGTGATCAAGGCGGTTCAATTCCGTCAAATCTCATTCAGTGTGGTAATAACGAATCGAATAGCGCCTATATAAAGAACAGTAAAATTGCTGGCAATAAAATTCATCCCGCTCGTTTCCCGGCAGAACTGCCAAGATTCTTCATCGAATTCCTGACAAACCCCGGAGATTTGGTGCTTGATCCTTTTGCCGGCAGCAACACGACTGGATATGTAGCCGATGGACTGAAGCGACAATGGATGGGGATTGAACTCAGAAGCGACTATGCCGAGGAAAGCAAATTACGGTTTGAAGGCGTGCCGGAAGAGATCATTCTGACTCAAGACCAACAATCTCTTCAATTTGAATGAATGTTATCCTTTTCAGAAGGACAATATCGATCTGAATTATCCCTTTGAGAAACATCATCCACAAAAAGATTGTTGACGCTCAAGCCACACCTCTGCCGGAGTTCATCAAACAGCATTGCCCCCAAAATTTCATTCTTGCTTTTGCAATAAAAGATAGCTATCATTGATGGTTATCTTTTGCGGTTTTATAAAGGAGAAAATATGGATACGGCACGCATTTTTCCATCCGGGCGAAGCCAAGCTGTCCGGTTGCCAAAGGAGTACCGGTTTCAGGGTACCGACGTTCTTATCAAACATTTCGGTGACGGAGTTTTGCTTTTGCCGATTGATAAATCATGGGCAATGCTTGAAGCTGCTCTGGAGGAGTTTGAGCCAGGGTTTCAATTGGAGCGAGAGCAGCCTGAGGAACAGGTTGGTGAGGAGATGGTGTCGTGAGCTACCTCCTCGATACCAATATCTGCATCTACATCATCAATGCCCGGCCAACGCATGTTCTGGACCGGTTCCGTCAGGAGAGTATTGGCAATATCGGTATTTCGGCCATTACAGCCGCTGAGTTGACATTTGGCGTCATTAAAAGCGGTTCCGAAAAAAACCGGCGTGCTCTTGAAATGTTTTTTGCACCACTCGAACTCTTTGCGTTTGATGCTTCGGCTATCTGGCATTATGGCGAAATACGAACAGAGCTTAAAAAAAAAGGAACACCTATCGGATCGCTTGACACCATGATTGCTGCTCACGCCAAGGCGCTCAACGCCGTGCTTGTGACCAATAACACCAAAGAATTCAATCGAGTAAACGGGTTAACCATTGAAAATTGGGCCGCATTATAAACCCCTGCAACCATGCCTGAAAGAACAACACTGATTGCCAAGGGAACTTTCGCTACGAACGGGAAACAAACCTCTCCTGAGAAGCGCTTCATTGATGTTAATGGCTTCAAGGTTCATTACCGGATGGCCGGTAGCGGAAAGCCTCTCGTGGTGCTGCTGCACGGGAGTTTTCTGAGCCTCCGCTCATGGCGATTCGTGCTGGATGATCTGGCGAAAACAACAACCGTACTGGCGTTCGACCGCCCTGCTTTTGGTTATACCTCACGCCCTCTGCCCTCGAAGGCCACAGGGGTCAGTTACACTCCTGAAGCGCAATGTGACCTGGTTATTGCACTGATGAAAAAGCTTGGTTTCAGCAAAGCGGTACTGGTTGGAAATTCAACTGGGGGCACCCTGGCGCTTCTCTGTGCGCTTCGATATCCGCAGCATGTTGAGGGAGTGGTGCTTGCCGGAGCAATGATATACAGCGGCTATGCCACCAGCGAAGTTCCTGCCTTCATGAAGCCCGCCATGAAAGCCTTAACTCCGCTCTTTTCGGGTTTGATGAAGTTCCTCATCACCAAGCTTTACGACCGCAATATTCGCGGGTTCTGGCACAACAAGGAGCGGCTGGGCGATGCTGTTCTGGCCGCGTTTCGCAGTGACCTGATGCATGGCAACTGGTCGCGAGCCTTCTGGGAGCTTTTTTTGGAGACACATCATCTCCAGTTGGAGAACCGGCTGAAAACCATGTCGCTGCGATCACTCGTCATTACCGGTGAACACGACTTGACCGTCAAAACAGAGGAGAGCATCCGGCTTGCCCGTGAGCTTCCCTGCGCGGAACTGGTGGTTGTGCCCGATTGCGGGCACCTTCCACACGAAGAACAGCCCGAAGCCTTTCTTGTCGCCGTCAGAAAATTCCTGAAAAGAGTCGTGTAGTAAACTCAATAACCGCCGCATGACCGAAAAAACAACGCTTCATAAAATGGGGCTGATTACTCTGGCACCCTCGGTACTCCCCCGCCACGCCCTGACCTATCTTTATGCCGCCTTCTTTTCCATCGGACTGGTCACTTTTGTATCAATCGGGCAGACCTATATCCTCAATGAGCACCTGAAAATTCCCACTTCGCAGCAGGGAACCATCAGCGGCAATCTTGTCTTCTGGACGGAGGTTGTCACACTGCTCTTTTTTGTACCTGCCGGGGTTCTGATGGACCGGATAGGACGGAAGCCGGTATACAGTGCCGGATTTTTGCTGCTTGCACTTGCCTACGCGCTCTACCCTCTCTCACGATCGGTTGATGAATTGACTCTCTATCGAATGATCTATGCGCTTGGCATTGTTGCTGTGACCGGTGCGCTCTCGACGGTGATGATCGACTACCCTGCCGAACGCTCTCGGGGAAAACTGATTGCCATAACAGGCTTTCTCAACGGGCTCGGCATTGTGGTGCTGAACCGGTTTTTTGGCGGGTTGCCGATGCAGCTTGTGGCAAATGGTTTCAGCGGGAGTGATGCCGGCCTCTACACGCATTTTGCTATTGCGGCAGTGGCGCTTTTTTCAGCAGTAGTTGTCGGTTTTGGCCTCAAGGGGGGCGCTGAGGTCAGCAAAAAGGATCGGCCTGAGCTTCGCTCTCTTGTTACCAGCGGCATCCGGTGTGCAAAAAATCCGCGCATTCTTCTCTCCTACACTGCCGCCTTTGTTGCACGGGGTGACCAATCCATTATCGGCACCTTTCTGCCGTTGTGGGGAACAACTGCCGGAATCGCCATGGGTATGGCTCCTGCTGAAGCGGTCAAAAAAGGGATGATGATTTTTATTATCTCGCAGGCTGCTGCACTGCTCTGGGCACCGGTTATCGGGCCGCTTATCGACCGATGGAACCGGGTTACTGCGCTGACTGTTTGCATGGGGCTGGCAAGCATCGGCTATCTTTCGCTGGGGTTGATCGACAACCCGCATGAACCCGGCTCAATTATCTCTTTCGTGCTTCTTGGAATAGGGCAAATCAGTGCCTTTCTTGGCTCACAGTCTCTTATCGGGCAGGAGGCACCAAAGGCCGAGCGGGGATCGGTTATCGGTATGTTCAACATCAGCGGCGCTGTGGGCATCCTTTTCATCACCACGCTCGGAGGAAGGCTCTTTGACTCCATGAGCCCAAAGGCGCCATTCATGGTTGTCGGCGCCATCAATGCTCTGGTCATGTTTGCCGGTATTTATGTTCGCATCAAGTTTCCCGGCAGAGCATCCATCAACGAACAAGACTGAAGAGCGAAAATACCACTCTCCGCTCATGCACGCAAAAGCACGGAACAGATATGGTCGATCTCATCATCCTCAAGATAGGGGTGCATCGGAAGCGAAAAGATGCGGCTGCTCAAATCTTCTGAAATGGGAAAATCTCCCGCTTTATAGCCAAGAAAATCGTAGGCTTTCTGAAGGTGTAGGGGAATCTTGTAATAGATCATCGTTGGAATTCCCTCCCGCTGCAACGCAAGCATGAGCCGATCCCGCTCCGTAGTTGAGACTGCAAGAACAGAATATTGTGCCCATGCGGAGCAGTAGTGTTCCGGAATTCGGGGAACAGCCACCCTGCCATGCAGCCTCTTGCTGTAGAAGGCGGCAATGCGCTGGCGTGCCTCAAGCTCCTCGTCAAAAATGGTGAGCTTTTCGAGCAGCACAGCCGCCTGAATTGAATCAAGCCGTCCGTTGATGCCGATACGGTCGTTGCTGTACTTGTCGACACCGCTGCCGTGCACCCGAATTGAGCGCAAAAGGGTATCGAGTTCATCGTCGTCGGTAAAAATCGCTCCCCCATCACCATAACAGCCGAGTGGTTTTGCCGGAAAAAAGGAGGTGGCTCCAACAAGGCCAAAACTGCCCGCCCTGCGCCCATTGAAACTGCCTCCGAAACTTTGCGCAGCATCCTCAAGAATCCATAGCCGGTAAGCATCAGCAACAGCATGAAGACGGTTATAATCCGCCGGAAGACCGAAAAGATCAACAGGAATGAGTGCTTTGGGTTTCAACCCACGCTGCACTGCATCATCAATAGCATAACCGACAAGATCGGGATCCATATTGAAGGTATCAGGAGAAACATCAACAAAAACGGGAGTTGCTCCAGCCAGGCTGATCACTTCAGCGGTTGCAACAAAGGTAAAGGGTGTGGTCAGCACAGCATCTCCCGGTCCAATACCTTTGGCAAGAAGAGGCATAAGCAGTGCATCGGTTCCTGATGAGCAGGAGACACAATGCCGTGAGCCGACATAGGAAGCGAGACGTGATTCGAGTTCGGTTACTTCGGGACCCATGATAAACTGTCCACGATCCAAAATACCCTCAATGCGATGGAGAAGTGCCTTTCGTATCCGCTCTTTCTGTGAAAGCAGGTCAATAAACTGCATAACTGATTATCTGATTAAAAATTTGAATCTCTTTGCCGCAAAATACGGATTCATTTCATTCTTTTGCACCATTACTCAAATTCTCCCCGAAATACTGATTTATTTTCATCATTGAAGAAAGATTAACATAAAAACGTCATGACCAGTTGGTGCAGGAACTCCAGAAGAGCAGAATTGAACTCCTGTTGCGCCCTGTCTGTTTTTTTATGTATATAAACCCTTGTGAACGCTGCCTGTGCAGCACCGTAATTTGGAAATTGTCAATCAGCCAACGATGAGCTCCTTCTACTTTCTCGGTATCGGCGGTACCGCAATGGCTTCGGTTGCCGTCGCCCTCTCTCATGCAGGTCATGCCATCAGCGGCTCCGATACGCAGCTCTACCCTCCCATGAGCAGCTATCTTGACGACCATAATATCCGCTACTTCACCGGCTTTTCCGAAACAAACCTGCTGAGCGCTTCACCTGATATTGTCGTGGTCGGCAATGCGATAAGCCGGGGAAATCCGGAACTCGAATATGCCCTTAACCATCATCTTGAGCTGCTCTCCATGCCGGAGCTGGTACGGCGTCACCTTATCGGCAACAACACCTCCATTGTGGTGGCGGGCACCCACGGCAAAACAACCACCACCTCGCTGGTTGCCTGGCTGCTTGAACATGGCGGTCTCAAGCCGGGATTTCTGGTTGGCGGCATTCCCGAAAACTTCTCAATCGGCTGCCGCGCTTCGGGACGCAGCGGAGAGGGCTTTTTTGTCACTGAGGGTGATGAATACGATACCGCTTTTTTCGACAAGCGAAGCAAGTTCCTGCTCTACCGCCCCGACATCGCCATCATCAACAATATTGAATTTGACCATGCCGATATTTTTGACTCCCTTGAAGATATCAAGCGCAGCTTCCGACTCTTCGTCAATCTCATCCCCGGAAACGGCACACTGCTGGTGAACGGTGATGACAAGGTCGCTCTCGAAATTGCATCAAAGGCATTCTGCCGGGTTGAACGATTCGGCATGACCACAGAGTCGGAGTGGAGCGCCAGCAGCGTATCGGCCGACAGCGAAGCATCAACCTTTGAGCTCCTTTATCTGGGCACTCCCGTTGGAGCGCTCCGCGTGCCGCTCTTCGGCAATCACAACATCATGAATACCCTGGCCGCAATCGCTGCAGCATCCCACAGCGGCCTTCCCCTTGAGGCCATAACACGCGCCATGCCCCTCTTCAAACGCCCGAAACGGCGCATGGAGATTGTCGGCACCTACCCAGGGAACATCACGCTTATTGAAGATTTTGCCCATCATCCGACCGCCATTCGCGTAACACTCAAAGCTCTTGGAGAGCTCTACGCCGGGCGAAGGATTGTCACCTGTTTTGAACCCCGCTCCAACACAACCACCCGGAACATCTTTCAACAGGAACTTGCCGAGTGTTTCAATCCAGCCTCCATTGTGGTCATGGGAAAGGTGCACCGCCCTGAACGCTACGGACCCGACAAGTCGCTCAATACCCGGCGATTAAAGGATGAGCTGCAACAAAAGGGAAAAACCGTCTTTCTTGCCGGAGAAAATGCGGCAAACTATCCTTCCGATATTGTGGAATTTCTTCAACCGCAACTGAAAAACGGAGATATTGTTGTCTTGCTCAGCAACGGAAGTTTCGGCAACCTGAAAAATCTTTTGACAGAAAGTTTTCAAAAAAATCCCTGAAGAATTCGAGTTTCAAATCATATCTTTAGAAGTGTTTTTTGCCGCAATAAAGAAGTTCCTGCGGCAGTTTTCAGTCAATCAATACTAACGCAAGACAATACCGGAACGACATTATGGCAAAAGTGAAAGTCGGCATTAATGGATTTGGCCGCATCGGGCGTCTGGTTTTTCGCCAGGCATTGAACAACCCGAATTACGAAATTGTTGCAATCAACGACCTGTGCGACCCCAAGACCCTCGCACACCTGCTCAAGTACGATTCAACCCACAAGAAATTCAATGGCGAAGTCAGTGTTGAGGGCAGCAACCTTGTTGTCAACGGCAAAGTTATCACCATTACCGCACAACGTGACCCCGCATCACTTCCATGGAAAGAGCTTGGATGCGATCTGGTTGTTGAGTCAACAGGCCTTTTCACCTCAAGAGAAGCTGCATCAAAGCATCTTGCCGCAGGTGCAAAAAAAGTAATTATTTCAGCTCCGGCAAAAGACAAAATTGACGCCACCATCGTGCTCGGTGTCAATGGTGACTCTATCACCGGCAAGGAAGAGATCATCTCAAACGCAAGCTGCACAACCAACTGCCTGGCCCCGATGATGAAGGTGCTCGAAGACAATTTCGGCATCGAAAAAGGATTCATGACCACCGTTCATGCCTACACCAACGACCAGAACATCCTCGATCTTCCCCACTCCGATCTTCGTCGTGCCCGTTCAGCCGCACTCTCCATCATTCCTACCAGCACCGGCGCTGCAAAGGCTATTGGTGAAGTTATTCCTGAACTGATCGGCCGCCTTGACGGTTTCGCCATGAGGGTACCAGTACCAGACGGTTCTGTCACCGACGTTACCGCCATACTCAAAAAACCGGCAACAAAGGCAGAAATCAATGCTGCCATGAAAATCGCTGCAGACGGACCAATGAAAGGATTCATGGAATACTGTGAAGATCCGATTGTTTCACAGGACATCGTCGGCAACTCGCACTCCTGTGTTTTCGATTCACTGCTCACCATGAGCTCAGGCAACCTCGTCAAGGTAGTCGGCTGGTACGACAACGAACTTGGATACTCAACAAGGGTCACTGACCTTCTCGATATCTACTCGAAGTTTGTCTAAACACCACGCTTCAAAACGATGATTATAAAAAAAGGCGCTCTTCACAGGGCGCTTTTTTTTGTACTTTGACTTTTCAGTACTCTCTACTACAATTTCAGTTCTGTGCTCAACCGAAACCATCCCTTTTTCTCATGACACATACTGCCGCTGCGCCCATGAAAGCCATCATCCTTTTCGACAGCAAAACCTCTGGCGGATCAACCGAACAGCTTATCGACTCAATCGGCCGGAAACTTGCTGAAACAGGAGCCTACGTTGAAAAAGCAAAATGTAAATCAACAGGCGATTACAGCTTCGTCAAAGAGTTTGACGTTGTCATCATGGGTGCCCCCATTTACTATTTGCTGGTGGCATCAGAACTGCTTGGCGCACTGCTGCAAAGCAACCTCAAAAGCTGCCTTCAGGGCAAAAAAATTGCACTCTTTCTCACCTGCGGCAGCCCAGAACTGATGGCAAACCTCCTCTACCTTCCACAACTGAAACTTAACCTCATCGGCAGCACCATTATAGCCGAAAAGATTTTTGCCCCCGATCAGCTCTCCGACCAGAACGTCATCGCCAACTACGTTGACGGGCTGAACAATGCATACCGGTCGTTGTAAGCGATTCTCCACATCACCGAACCCCTCGTTCAAGCGAGCCCGGCAACGTCGGGCTGCTTACCTTTTTTCGATATCTTACAAATAAAAGACTCGCCAGCACTCTGACGTCCCATTAGGCATTTGGGACGTGGAACAGGCATCACCATCGTAATAAATGCAGCAGCAATTGCAACCGCAGAAATATCCATAACGGTGAGACCGCAATAGCCCTCGGAAAGCAAATCATTTACAAGGGTGGATGCTCCCCCTCCAACATCAATGATCATGGCCGATAATTCAACGCAGGTTTGGTGGATCAATTGCAGTGAGCACAATACATGCTCCTGAAACCAACTAACCGAATCAATTGACGTGGTCTTGTAAACCTGATCCCAATTCTCTTTAGCCTGCATATCATTATACGCTGTTGAATATTCTTTCGGCTGAGATTGAATAAAAAACAGGGTTACGGCGCTCATTATATAAGGACTTACTGTACTGATATATGATCCTTCTCTTTTGTTGCATCCTCAATTACCTGCAGTCCGAAAAACATTTCCGCCTCCCCAAAACTTTTCGGCGCAACCACTTTATTCTTGAAATCCTCCCTTATCCTCATCATCAGTTCAGGATGAACCGTTACTGATACAGGATTTTTGACCGTACGAAATCCATAAAAAATAGCAGCTATAATCTGTTCACGAAAATAATCACCACCAACCTCATACTTCCTTTCCATTTTCCCTCCTGTTTTAGTTTCGGGAGTATACCTATTTCGACTTAAACAACCTCACTTTGTCAGGCGCCTGAAACCCGCCAGACAGCTTCAGTATTTGGTCAAGTTTTCGACAATCAAGCAGCAAGGAGAGTGACCACGATGGCTTCGCACCTAACTCGCAGAGCCCCATAAAGCCATAGCAACATCTTTGTCGTGGGCCAATATTGTTACAGGAATGAAAAAATCAAGAACTAAACTATAAAAAAATAGTCTTTTACAGTAAAAAAGATATATTGAAGAGTTTTTCAAGTCACCTTGTCCGCCTGCACTCCTTTCGAGGGAATGGTTTGATACGTTTACCCGCGTTCACCGGCACACCACCCAGTTCGACAAGCTTATTTTTATATCATACGACAGATCATGACCAGGGAGTCATTTTTCAACACATGGATTATTCACAAAAATCAATAGAGTTACATCTCCGTTCACGCGGCAAGATCGAAATCCGCTCGAAGGTCAGCATTACAACAAAAGAGGATCTCTCTCTGGCTTATACCCCGGGAGTGGCTGCTGTCTGCACCGAGATTGGCCTCGACAAACAGAAATCCTATACTCTGACCAACCGGGCCAACCAGGTTGCGATTGTCACTGATGGTACGGCAATTCTGGGGCTCGGTGACCTCGGCCCTGAGGCTGCCACGCCGGTCATGGAGGGCAAGGCGATCATTTTCAAGGAGTTTGCTGATATTGATGCTATTCCGCTCTGCATCAACTCAACCGACGTTGAAGAGATTATCAAATTCTGCAAGATGATTGAGCCAAGTTTTGCAGGCATCAATCTTGAAGATATTTCAGCACCACGATGTTTTGAAATTTTTAAACGGCTCGAAGAGGAGCTTTCCATTCCGGTCTTTCACGACGATCAGGATGGCACCGCCATCGTCACTCTGGCGGCCATCATCAATGCCTGCCGCGTCACCGGGCGGAACATCAAGGATCTCTCTGTTGTCATCAATGGTGCCGGAGCTGCCGGGATTGCCATCGCAAGACTCCTGATTCATGCGGAGGTGAAGAGTGTGGTGCTGGTTGATACGCAAGGCGCAATCTACGAGGGGCGTCCGGGCATGAACCCGATCAAGCAGGGAATCGCTGCAATCAGCAACAAGGCAAAACATAGTGGCGATCTGCAAAGCACCATGGTTGGTACCGATGTCTTTGTCGGTGTCTCAATTGGCAACATTGTTACTCCTGCCATGGTTGAGGGAATGAACCCTTCGCCGTTTATCTTTGCTATGGCCAATCCGGAACCGGAAATCATGCCAGATCTTGCTTACAAAGCTGGTGCCAGTGTTGTTGGAACGGGTCGTTCAGATCTGCCAAACCAGGTGAATAATGCCCTTGTTTTCCCCGGCCTTTTCAGGGGACTCTTTACAAGTGGCATCAAAAACGTGACACCGGAAATCAAAATGGCTGTAGCAACCTCAATCGCCTGGTCCATTGATCCGACCCGCAATCACCTTATGCCAACAGCATTTAACAAGAATGTTGTACGCAATATTGTGGATGTTATCTCAAATCCTGATGCGGAGAGAAGCTACACAGAGAATGAACCTGAACTCGAAGAACTGGTACAGGCTTTGCTGAAGTAGCACAGGCGTTAATTTCAGATTTTAAAAAAGGCCGGAGTTGTTCTCTCCGGCCTTTTTTGTGGTTATGCGTCAGAGGGAATTTCTCTTAACTGAAGATATCGCGGGCTTTTTCAAAAAATCCTTTGGCATCCTTGTCATTATGGGCTGAGGGTGAAATCCCTGAGGATTTTTTCATCTCCTTCAGAAGCTCCTTGTCCTGATGTGAAACCTCTTTCGGAACAAAGACGTTAACTTTCACATACTGGTCGCCCCTTGACGATCCTCTCAAATGTCCTATCCCGTGACCTGCTATGCGAAGCATGGTCTCCGGCTGCGTCGAGGGAGGAATGGTCAGCTTGACCGCTCCGTCAAGCGTCGGAACATCAACCTTTGTACCGAGCACAAGGTCGGGAAAACTGACGGCAAGGTTATAAATCACATCGTTGCCATTGCGTGAAAAGAGCTCGTGCGGGATCTCTTCGAACACCACAATCAGATCTCCAGCCGCACCGCCCCTTGGCCCGGAGTTGCCCTGACCACGAAGGGGGAGGTAATTTCCATCCTCAACTCCCGATGGAACCGTAACCTTGACGGTCACTTCACCGAGCTTTATGCCTTCACCGTAACAGGAGGTGCAGCGATCCTTGATCATCCGCCCTTCACCGCCACATGTCGGACAGGCGGCAACATTGACAAACTGACCAAACATCGTCTTTGAAACCTGACGAACCTCTCCACTGCCGTGGCAGGTTTGACAACTCTCTGATGCCCCTGACTTGGAGCCACTGCCATTACATTCCTTGCAGGTAACCTGACGCTTGATCTTCAGTGTTTTTTCAACACCCTTGGCAATCTCCTCAAGGGTCAGCTTGAGACGGATTTTCAGATCGGTTCCCTGAATACCCGCCGAAGCGCGTCTTCTTCCGCCTCCACCAAAAGCCTCTTCAAAACCGAAGGGAGAGCCCCCTCCCCTGTTCCTGCCGCTGAACATGTCGTTGAAGGCGCTGAAAATATCGTTTAAATCGGCGCCACCGCCCGGCTGTCCGCCACCGGACGCGGCCGAAGAACCTACGCCGGCATGGCCAAACTGGTCGTAACGGCGCCGTTTGTCGTCGTTACTGAGCACTTCATAAGCTTCGTTCACCTCCTTGAAATGATCCTCAGCATCCTTGTTGTCGGGATTCTTGTCGGGGTGAAACTGCAAGGCCAGCTTGCGGTATGCCTTTTTTATCTCGTCCTTGGTAGCCGTCCGGCCCACACCAAGCACCTCGTAATATTCTCTCTTCATAATAAGACCAGCAAATTAACTTGAATGTCGTTCATTGTAAAAAAAGTACCCCTATCGGGCAACGATGACCTTCGCATGACGGATCACCTTCTCTCCCAGGAGATAGCCGGTCTGGTACTCTTCGATAATCATCTCCGGCTCCGATTCAGGATGATCAACCTGGGAGATGGCTTCATGGAAGTTCACATCAAGCTTCATCCCCTTCGATTCTATTGCCTTGACCCCCTTTTCAGCAAGCCACTTTTCCAGATTTTTCTTGACCATCTCCACTCCCTCAATATAGGGACGCGCTTCACCGGCCCTCTCAGCATCCACGGGAGCGTGTGCAAGGAGGCGTTTGACATCATCAATAACCGGAAGCAGCTCCCTGATCACATGCTCAAGAGCTCTCGAAGAGGCCATCATTGACTCTCGCTCCTTCTGCTTGCGGAAATTCTCAAAATCTGCCGCCTTGCGCAACAGTTCGTCACGATACTTGCCAGACTGCTCCTTCTGCTGGTTCAGCTCACTCTCGAGCTCGGCTATTCTGGCTGCAGAAGAATCGATCGGCGGTTCTGATTGTCCCACTGACCAGTCCGCTGTGCTGAATAAAGCGTCCTGAAGCTCACCTGTTTGCGGGATATCCCCCAAATACTCTTTATTGCTCTCTTGTTCGTCCATTGCTTTCTTTGTCATAAATTACGTTACTTTTTTTTAATTAACTCCCGACAGCGTTGCAGAGAGACTGTCGGCCATATAATTGAGCACACGGACTGCATGTTCATAATCCATTCTTTTCGGTCCGAGAATCCCCAGTTTTCCAACCATATTTCCCACATAGTAGGGTGCTGAAACAATGGTCAGCTCTTCGGCATGACGTTCGCAGTTCTCCTTGCCGATACTGATGGTAATATCCATGCGCGACGGCCCGCTGTTTTCAACAAGCTTGGCCATGCTGAACTTGTCTTCGATCATGGTGATAAGCTCCCGAACCTTGTCAGGCTGCTTGAATTCTGGCTGATCAACAATATATTCGGTACCGGAAATATAGAGCCGTTCAAAAATGGGCGACTCATCAAAAAGGGTACCGGCAGAGCGTACAATAAGATTTTTCAGACCACTGTCGCAACTGCAATCCGAAAGACGCCGGGTAATCGAGCGGCGGATTTCGGCAAGCGTAAGACCCGACAAACGCTGGTTGAGCATATCGACCACGCCGTCAACCGTCTGGCGGGAAACCTCAAGATCAAGTTCCATAACAATGGTCTTGACGAACAACGACTGGATGGAAAGAATCACCATCATCCTCGTCGAACTCAGCAGCACCATGTCGAGTTTCTCAAAAATTGCATTTGAGAGCGTCGGTGATAACACAACACTCAATTGCCTTGAAATTGTTCCAAGAACCTTCACTGCCGAGAGAAGAACATCGGAAGAGGTTCCTTTTCGATCGATGCTTATGACACCAACATGCTCCTCAATCCTCTTTTTTTCTTGCTCGTCAAGCGACTGAAAGGTCATGATAAGATCAACATAGTAGCGATACCCCTTGTCGGTCGGAATTCTTCCCGCAGAGGTATGCGGCTGGCTGATATAGCCTTCACTCTCAAGTTCAGCCATGACATTGCGTATCGTAGCGTCTGAAAGGCCAAGATTGTAATTTTTGGCTATATACCTTGAGCCCACCGGAGCAGCAGTCACCACATAGGCCTGGATAATAATACCAAGAACCTGTCGCTCTCTGATATTGAGATCACGAAAATCCATCAACGTACACCCATAGCAATTGCAATTTAACGGTAAGAAACAAACAGGTGAATTTAAAAAAACTAATCGACTCTACACCTTTTGCATCATCATTATAGAGAATGAGCTGTAATATAGTGCCGCCACTCTCTTTTCACGAAAAAAAGAGCGCACCCACCTTTTTTCAGCCTAAAGTACCGGAAATAATCCGGTCATGGCAGGAATAATCTTTTGCAACCCTGATTCCGCAAAAACCATTTGTTGCCATGAGTTCCGACACTGCCGCGGCACCGTCTGCATGAAGTTCAAAACAGAGCCTTCCTCCCGGAACGAGGAGCTTTGCTGCCTGTGCGGCAATTGCGTGGTAACACTCCAGCCCGTCAGGTGTGGTTAGCGCAATTTTCGGCTCGTACTGCTTCACCTCCTGCTGAAGAGTCTCCCATTCAAGCTCAGGAATATAGGGCGGATTGGAAACAATCAGATCATAGGCCGACTCAGGCAGCCTTGCCGCAAAGAGTTCATCGAACATATCTGCCAAAACAAATGCGACCTGCGATTCCACACCGAGCGTTGCAGCGTTTATGCCAGCAACCTCAAGGGCTCCGGAAGAGCAATCAACAGCGCTCACCCTCAGTTCAGGGCAGAGCTTCGCCAACGTAATGGCGATGCAACCGCTTCCCGTACCAATGTCAAGAATCTTCGCTTCACGAGAGCCCCCGCAACCGGTCATACCGAGTAATTCAAGCACATGCTCGACAAGCAGTTCGGTTTCCGGACGGGGAATAAGCACCCGCTCATCAACAAAAAAGTGCAGGCCGTAAAAGTACTGCTCTCCGGTTATGTACTGCACCGGGCGCCCTTCGATCCGCTGACGGCAAAGTGCCCTGAAACGGTCAAGCTCATCGCGGTAAACCGGCCTGTTGTGCTGCAGATAGAGTTCCAGACGACTCTTGGCGAGCACATGCCCCAGAAGCAGCTCCGCACTTATGCGAGCCTCATCGACCTTTTTTGCCACAAAATAATCAGTGGTTGTTTTGAGCAATTCAACAACCTCCCACTCTTTAACCTCTTCCATCACAAACCTTCAAGCCAAACGTTCACGCCACTCCCTCCAGGGGAACAGCAAAAGTCATTAAGGTACACCATCGCGATCGCTCTTTAAAAAAAATCTTATCACCAGGCCATTACAAAGAGTACATTATAGTTCACCATTGATTAACCGATACCCTGCACAACAAAAAATAAAGATAGCCCATTAACCAGGCAATGACACCATGAATAAAGTTCTTCTTGCACTGCTTCTGCTGCTGTTTACCGCTCAAAGCGCACCCGCATCAGCCGCTTCAAAATTCACGGGAATCATGGATATGGCACTGACCATGCCCAACGGTTCCGCCAAAGTCACCTACTCGTTTGGAGCAACGGCTCAACGCATGGATATGGTCATGCAGATGGACAAAATACCTGAGCCGCTCAAAACGACGGTCATCACCAAAGCATCCCGGCCCGATCAGGCCTGCATCATCAACCATCGCGCAAAAAGCTACAGCCTGGTCAACCTGAAAACTGCGGCCGAAAACGCCATGCTGCTCGATTTCGACAGCAACTACACCCTCGCAAAGCTCGGAGGGCAAACCATAAAAGGGTACCGTTGCCAACACATCATGCTCACCAGCACCACCGAAAAACTTGAGCTCTGGGTGACCGGCGACCTTGGTAATTTCTCGACCTTCAGAATCCTTCAGTCACAAAACCCAAGGCTCTCAAACACACAACTGGCCAAAAAGCTCAGCACGGAAGGCGTTGAGGGATTCCCCGTCAAGATCGTGCAATATAACGATAGTGGAAAATACACTATGGAACTTGTGCAACTCTGGCCAAAAACGGTTCCTGCCTCCCAATTCACAGTACCCGCAGGATACCAGCCTGTGGCCGACAACCAGAAACCGCTCGGAGCACAGGAGAAAGCGCACCTGAAAAACCTTATGGAAAAGATGAAAAAATTTGATTAGCAGGTTGTATATTTTTCCACAGTATTCTTCTTCAGTAACAAACAGTTAAACAAAAACGTGGCAGATAAGATCACTTCAAGAAGCGAGGACTATTCCCAGTGGTATATTGACCTTGTACGCTCAGCAAAACTGGCCGATTATGCCGATGTCAGGGGATGTATGGTCATACGCCCGAACGGCTATGCAATATGGGAAAAAATGCAGGCCGCCCTCGACCGCATGTTCAAGGAGACCGGCCATGTCAACGCCTACTTCCCGCTTTTTATCCCTGAAAGCTTCATCGCAAAAGAGGCCGAGCATATCGAAGGGTTTGCCCCTGAATGCGCCGTCGTCACCCACGGTGGAGGCGAAGAGCTCGCCGAAAAGCTCTATATCCGCCCGACATCGGAGACCATCATCTGGTCTTCCTACAAAAAGTGGATCCAGTCCTACCGCGACCTGCCAATACTGATCAACCAGTGGGCCAACGTGGTACGCTGGGAGATGAGGACACGACTCTTCCTCAGAACCACCGAATTTCTCTGGCAGGAGGGCCATACCGCCCATGCCAACCCCGAAGAGTCGCAGGAAGAGGTGCTGCGCATGATCAACGTCTACAAGACTTTTGCCGAAGAGTATATGGCAATGCCGGTTATCATGGGCAAG
>CAIMHT010000012.1 GCA_903840935.1 uncultured Chlorobiaceae bacterium | reverse complement strand
TTTCCACTGGCGAGAGGCCTGGATTTGATTCAGTTCAGCGGTTATCAATTGAGATGCTGACTTTGCCGCTTCAAGTTCTGCTGTCGCAGCAAGTAATTCGAGCGCTGCAGCCTCAAGTCCTGACTTTGCAGCAGATAACTCACTATTAATCACCCGGAAACTGGAGAGCAACTCATTTTTATAGAGAGCATCATACCTCTCCCTTTTGGATTCATGACAGGCAAGGATATCATAATAAAATATGGTATGGTTATCGATAGCATCGATGAGCTCTTTTATGCTCCTGTCATCAGATGTTTCGATTATGGTAACTGGCCGACCAAAGTTGTCATACCATAACACCTGGTGATAACCATTTCGATGGAGAAAATCAAAAACAGAGAGCGGATCCTGATTGTTGTTATGGTAAAGCTCAGGTGTAAACTCAAAATATAAAACAGGCGTTGCCTGTTGTAAAAATTTTTCTCCGCCAAGAAGCACATTTATCTCAAATCCGTCTGTATCGATTTTAACGACATTTGCATTGTTAAAGTGTGCATGCTGTTCAACAATAGTGTTCAGTGTTTTAAATCTGGCATCAATTCCATGGTTGTCATTTTTGGATGAAACTATTTTGGCCGTGCCGTTATTTCTTTCAACGGTCAGACAATGACTGCCGCCACCATCATGTTCTGAACAATAGCTCTCTTCAATAGATACCTGACTGCCTTTCAGGTTATTGGTATTTATTTTCAGGAAAGGCAGATATTCATCGTCACCCTCTATACATAAAAAAGAGCCCTGGACTTCATCCGTTACCAGGGAAACAGAGTCGCCAATATTTGCTCCAATGTCAATCAATGCAAGATAGCCGTCACGCTCATTAATCTTTTGGCATATTCGAGGCAAGGCTCGGTCGTATAAAGAAAATGCATCATAATAAACAGGCAGCTTGTGCGATGACGGCATGTGCAGATATTTCTTGCCAACTTTTTTTTCCACTATTGGATCGTTCTCCTCTCTGTTCGGCATCATGGCTTGTGTTAGCTGTTTGGGACCCGTTTGGTGATGTTCAATGCTCTCCCCTGCACCGCATAGCGGCCTGACCGCGACTTTTACAGGGTAATTATTGCAATTTTATTCTTATGAACGAAAGTATCCATCAATAGCATTGAGGCTTTGTAAAAAGAGGGTTGATGAGTGCCTCGATTGTAACAGATTGATGGCATTTTCCCACCGACGCCGGCGTTCTTCTTCATTGTCGAGCGCTTCTTTGATTCTCGAAGCATAGGCTGTCGGGTTCGTGGCATCTGATACCGGATAGCCGGTGTTTTCATTGATAAACTCGGGAGTACCGCAAACAGCCGAGGCTACAACAGGCAAGCCGTGTGCGACAGCCTCCAGTAACACATTTGGAAGGCCATCCCATGCGGATGTGTAGAAAAACAGGGCGTAGTCGCTTGAGTTGGTCAAGTCATCAAACGAGTCATAGGTACCCCGTAATTGTACATTTGGAAGCTGGGCAAGTGCCTGTTCATAGTGTTTGTCGTGATGATTATAGCAATACCCATAGACGTCGAAGAGCACATCCGGCAGCGCTTTGGCCACTCCAATCAGTAAATCCGGACGTTTTTGCGAGGTGAGACGCCCGGCCCAGAGTACGCGTTGCGTGGATGCCGATCGGTATTGCTGCGGGTGCGCAATATCGGTGGGGAAATAGAGGGTATGCACTTTTTTTGTCGAGATACCGAACTGGCGTTTGAGCTCATCGGGATAAAAGAGTGAATCGCAAAACAGTGCCTCCAGATAGTGCCAGCAGTCGGTAAGGTAAAATCTCGGGTAGCTCCACCGTACATTGTTCTGGTCATAGTCGTCACAATAGACGCTGGCAAACATGGTTTTTTCTGCCGCAAGCAGGCATTTTCCGTACTTTTTGATCATCTCCCAGCCAAGCTGGGAGTTAATGATATGCAGAACCAGGGCGGATGATTGAAGAACCAGGCGGGCAAGAACAGTAAGCCGTTGCTGTTCCGAGAGGTTACGGCCGCTTTTGCCCAGTTCGATAAAACGGACCTGCTCCGGCAAGCGCTCTTTCCAGGGAGATTCAGCATCAAGTGTGGCAATAACAAGAATTTTTTTTCCGGCCTCCAGTGCGGCATGAACGTGATGCAGCACACCAAGGTCAGCTCCACCCCGCACCAGCCAGGGAACGACAATAATAATATCAGGATAATAATCGCCAATGCATGCATGACATGCCGCATACACTTCACCGGGAAGGGTTTCAAGTGGTGGTGTATACGACTTGAACTTATTGAGAAACCCGTCGGTCGGAAAAAGATCGGGTTCGATTGTGGCAATGTTTCGTAGCTCATCAATGGCCCATTGAGGAAGCGAAACTCTCTTTTCTAACTTCTTTTTTGGCTTTATCACTCTTTTTTTGATTGAGCGCGCAAGCTTGCTCAAAAACCTTTTTGTCGTCCGCTTGTTGGATTGGTGGAGCTTCTCCTCTTCGGTTTTGTTGATCCAGGCAGAGGGGTGATCGAAAAATCGGCTTGTACGAATGGTTGCGTGTTGAGCAATCATTTCCGTAAGCATGGAGGATGATTTCCGACGGTAAAAATGGGCGGTTGCAGGAACAAGGATGTGGCGGATATCGTGTGCAATAATTTCAAGATTCCAGTGCCAGTCCTCAAAGCCGAATCCCGTCTGGCGGAGATCGGTACGATGATAGGGATGCTTCAGATATAGTTCTCTGCGGGCAAATGAACAGGCGGTCCAGGGATGGACGCTCAGGCAGTTGGCCATTGGGTAGTCTGGCTGCTCATCCATGTCGATGGATCGTGCAATACAGTGATCACTGCCGAATGATATTTGAAATTCAGGATGAACCACGATTTCGCCTGATGCTGCCCCGACAACCTTCATGGCTTCAGTCAGCCAGTTTTCTGAATAGTAATCGTCTCCGTCAAAGATGGCGATATACAAGCCTCTCGCCTCATGAATCCCCTCATTTCTGCTGCTGCCAAGATCCTTGTTGTCGGTTTTTATTATCTGGTCGCAGAAACGAAGAACGGGGCTTGAGGTGACAACACGCACCGTCTCGGCGTCAGCAGCATCGAGCACTGCGACGAATTCAACCGGGATGCCCTGATGGTCTGCATGGCGCCGTAATCGTTCCAGACCAAGCAGTGTATGGTGAGCAACAAGGCCTTCTGCATGAAAGGTTACAATGGCACTTATCTGTGGCGTATGATTACCGGAGGGTAATTGATTCATCCTGAAAAAAATTTTGGAATAACGAATTTCGTGCATCAAAACAGTTTCGCTTACGGCTCCATCCGTTTCCAGCGGTTGTGCAGCCAGAACCACTCTTCGGGGTAGCGGTAGATAAAGCGCTCAAGAACTTTGGTGTAACGGTAAGCAAGTTCTTCGGCGTCGGCTTTGGTGGTGCCGAGGTCGCTCATGGCAATCTCTTCATAATCGACCTTGTAGCGGCCATCTCCGGTGCTGCGGCATATTCCTGCAAAAATGGGACCGCCTGCCTTGAGGGCAAGCCAGGCGGGACCAAGAAAGACGGAGGTACGGCGACCGAGGAATTCGGTAAAAAAGGAGCCGCCAGGGTCGGACTGATCGCCGAGCATGACCATGATTCCTCCGTTGCGGAGGGTTCTGAGTCCCTCACGAAGCGCTTGCGAGTCGTAGACAATCCGGTTGCCGTGCATGGTTCTCCAGGCGTTGATCTGCTGATCGATCTGGGGGTTTTGCAGCCGTTTTACCACAATGGTGAGGGGTGTAACCAAAAATCCGGCGCAGAGACCGAGCAGCTCCCAGTTGCCAAAATGTGCGGAAACAAAGATGCCTCCTTTTTTTTGGCCAATGGTTTTTGCAAGAAAGGCAGCAGGGTCAATGTCGAGGAGTTTTGCGGCATCTGCGGCCGTTTTGATCATGGGAAGACGAAGCATTTCGATGATATTCTCGGCCTGGTTGCGGTAAACCTGGACGGCAATGGCATTGATTTCCTCGCTGCTTTTGGCGGGAAAGGTGAGCGCAAGGTTCCCGGTCACAAGGGTGCGCCTGGTTTTAAGAATGTGATAGAGAACATCCCCGAGAAGATGGGCTATTGCGGTCGAGCGATTGCGGCCTATGTTTCTGACCAGCACTCCAAGCATCATGATGAGCCGATAGAGCACCTTTTGTAAAAAATCCCTCTTTTTTTCCTCTCTGCGCTTCATAGAAAATAATGGAATCTCTTTTAATCCATGCGGACAATCGGAGAGTATACACTAAATTGCGAAAAAGTATCGAACATTTATCTTTTGTAGAGCTTGCGGCTCATACGTGTAAAGGGGTGATCACTATGACTGGTTCCAGCAAGCTGGTGAGCCGATGCGAGGCTGTTGAAAAGGTTAGGGGATGGCAAGCTTCGGGGAAAAAGGTTGTCTTTTCAAATGGCTGTTTCGATCTTCTTCATGCAGGGCACGTTGAGTACCTGCAGGCAGCCAGAAGGCTTGGCGATGTGCTTTTGATTGGGCTGAACAGTGATGCTTCAGTCCGTCGCCTGAAGGGACCAAGCCGACCTGTCTGCCCGGAAGCTGACCGCGCGACGGTGCTTTCTGCATTGGAGGTTGTTGATGCGCTTACCCTTTTTGATGAGGATACGCCTGAAGAGCTGATTGGCCTTCTGTTGCCGAATATTCTGGTCAAGGGAGCCGACTGGGCAGTTGAGCGTATTGCCGGAGCTCGAGCGGTGCTCGACCACGGGGGCGCAGTGTTAACCATCCCGTTGCTTGAGGGTCGTTCAACAAGCACGCTCATCGAAAAAATTATCCAGCAAGCATCTCAATCACCAGACTGCAGTGGAACGCCTTAAACATTATAGCATCAAACTGCTCACCCTCTGTTTGGCATGTGTGCTGGTACTGTCGCTCACCTCCCTGATTGTGCTGAACAGCGGGCTGCTTGACCGGTTTGCCAAAGAGCGGGTTCTTGCTCTTTTTAATGAGAAATTTTATGGCCGGCTTGCATTGCAGGAGTTGCACCTGCAGTTTCCCAACAAGGTGACCTTGATCAACCCCCGGATTTATGCTCCTGGAGAAACATCAGCAGCTCTTGAGGCCGAGACGATTTCACTTAAGTGCAACATGCTCTCGCTTCTTCAGCCTGATATCCGAAAATTATATTTCCGTCGGTTGACGGCTGACAAGCTGAAGGCGAGGATTGTTGAAGAGAGCGATGGCAAGCTCAATTTTGAGCTGATTTTCAAGTCGCGCGACCCCGATTCGACAAAAGCACCACTCGACCATTTTTTTTGTAAAGCACTTACGGTGCAGAGCGGCCAGCTCTCTTTTTCCAGCAAAAGAGGGCGCCCGGGCAATTGGCCACTGCGTGCGAACAATCTTGATCTGGAACTCTCGTCCTGCACGGTCAAAAAAAAATTTCTGCGCGGAACCATCGAAAAGCTGCGCTTTGCGATCCCCGAAAAGCAGTTTTTTCTGCGGCAGGCTTCAGGAAATTTCCTCTTTTCTGAAAGCCGTTCGGAGCTTCTGGCCCTGAAGGTCGCCGCCAATAAAAGTCATGCGGAGCTTTCGGCTACCATTGATCATTTCAATATTTTTTCACGGCAAAGAGACCGGGAGCTTGCCCTTGCCACCTCTTTTTTGAATGTGCAGGAGCTTGCGCTGCAAAGCGACGACCTGAAGCTCTTTTACCCATCGCTTGTCACTCCTCCGGGTATCTACACCCTGAAGGGCGATGCCAAGGGAAAAAAGGATGATGTTAAACTGATTGCTCTTCTTTTGCAATACAATAAAAGCAGAATTGCCGTCAAGGGTGAGTTGCTTAACCTGCTCGACAGCAATGCTTTTGCTTATGATCTGCAATGCGACAGCTCGAAAATTGCCGGTACGTTTGCTGATTTTTTTCTGAAAGAGGGCCCTCTGAAGGAGAGAGTCCGCAAAGTTGGCGATATCAGGTTTCTTGGTAATGCAAAAGGGAGTCTGAAGGCTGTAAAAGGAGCCTTTACCGCTCTCTCTCTGCTCGGGGAGCTCTCACTGGATGGAGAGGCTTCAAGGGAGGATGCGAAGCATGTTGCATGCAAAGGCTCGTTTGTTATGAAAGGGTGCAAGCCGCATCTCATTATGATGATGGAAAATGGAAAAAGCATGCTGAACGCTTCAGGCAGCTTTGAGGGGAGAGGAGAGGGCAACGAGATCAGCCATTTGCTCCTTGAGATGAAGCTGGCAGACTCGTTCTGGCAGAATCAGCCAATGAAAGAGGGTTCCGTTACGGTGAAGTACGACAACCGGTTGCTCAATACCTCTCTTTTTCTGCAAAACAACCTGACCAGTGTCTCTCTTGATGGCGAGATCGACTTGAAAGAGCGTGTGGCGCGCTACCGTGCTTCGGGTAAAACTGCCGCTTTTGATGTTTCAAAAGTTCTTGGTTCCAAAGAGGTTACAACCGACTTGAACGGAGTATTTGCCGTGCAGGGTTCGGGATTTGATCCTCGAATGCTTAATCTTGCTGCCTCTCTCCAGTTTTCGCCCTCTGCCATTAACGAGTTCCAGTTGAAGGAGCGCACAAAGGTTGCCGTTGAGGTTGTTCAGAGCGCCACCTCTTCACGGACAAGTATCAGGAGCGATTTTCTTGATCTGTTTGCTGAGGGAAATTATACCTTTGAGGAGTTGATCGCTCTCAGCCAGGTGACGGCTTCAGCATTTGGACGGGAGTTGACAACTCAGAATATCTGGCATAGTGCACCTCCTCCAGCCTCTGTCGCTGCTGCGGGCGAGCTCAAGAGGCCCTTTACCGTCAATTACCGTATCGCGGCAAAAGATATCTCTCCATTGGTACTGTTTTTTCCCCTGCAGGGAATGACCATACAGGGCAGCGCTGAAGGAAGTGCGGTTTACCGTAATGGGCAGTGTGCCGTCGGAGCATCAATAAACCTCACGAAGCTGAGTTCCCGTAAGGATTTTTTGGTTGAAAATCTCTCCATGAAGGGTGATATGGTGTGCGGCAACAGCGGTGTTCCCAAGGCTTCGGTAACCGGACGAGCTTCATCGGTCACCGTTGCAGGAAAAGAGGTTGGCGAAACTATTTTTTCGGGTAGCTATACTCCGTCACATCTGGAGGGTACCGTCAACCTTGCGGTCGCAGATCCTGCGGAGAAGTTGTCGGCAACATTTACGGCAATAAAGAGTGAGGCTGGCTATGACCTCCTCTTTGAGCACCTTTCGATGACCGACTCCTCAGGTTTCTGGCAGGCAGAGAAGAACTCTCGTCTCATTTTGGGAAGAAACAGCGCAAGGTTTAACCGTTTTACCATAACAAAGGGTGTGCAGCAGGCTATGCTGAATGGCGAGCTCAGTAACGCACAATCAGCTACGTTTCAATGCACGTTGTCCAATATTGAATTGAACGAGCTGAAGCGGTTTGCACTCAATCCCTCTCTCGACAAGCTTGCAGGAACCCTCAATGGCTCTCTGACGGTAAGCGGAAACCCTGAATCCAAAACAAGCTCGCTCACGGTGAGCGGGAAGAATATCAGTTATGATGAGATCGAAATCGGTTCCCTGCAAGCCAATGCCCTTCATAACGGAAGTCAGCTTCGTTTTGAGCTGCACAGCAGCCCTCCCGCCCCCGACAAGGGCACCAAAAACGCTCCACCGTTGATGAACACCATTGATGGCAGCGGAACGCTTCCTCTTGCAATCAGTTATTATCCTCTCAATTTCCGGATGGTGGAGCAAGAGCGTGTCGGTGCAACGTTCCGTTCTGATAACCTTTCAGCACAGTTTCTGCAATACCTGCTTCCCTTCTTTGAGTCGGCTGAAGGCATTATTCCCTCGACGCTTACCGTTGAGGGCAGAACACCGAATCCGGATATTTACCTGACCACTCATCTGCGGAATATCTCTATTAAAATAGAACCAACGCAGGCCTCCTACCGCCTCAATGGCAATCTCTCGGTCACCCCGAAAGCGGTTGAACTGCACGAGATCACCGTAAGCGACAACAATAATGGAGAGGGCGTCATCAGTGGTGTGGTGAGGCTTGAGAAGCTGAAACCCACCTGGCTTGATCTCACCGGCAAGTTTAACAAGCTCCTCTTGTTCAACAAAAAAGACAAGGAGGATGAGACCTCATTTGGCACCATCACCGGCTCAACCCATACTATTCTGCTTCATGGCACGCTCTCTGAACCGGTTATTGAGGGTGATCTGAGGATTGACTCGGCCGATTTTTCGCTTTATCGGTTGGGTGCCAATGAGAGCACAAAGTATGTCGGTGTTGATAAGTTTATTGAATTTATACCTCGTTATCCATCACAAAGCATTCCGGAGGGCGAAAAGAGGAGGGCGAAAGCCAAACCGGTCGAGTTTTATCATTCACTGATTGATATTCTTCAGATCAAAAACCTGAAGCTCAGCAGTATTGAACCGCTCAAATTGACCGTTATTTTTGACCGCCTCAGAGGGGAACAGCTTGAGTCGTCAAGCAACAACCTCTCGTTGATTGTCAATAAAAACAACCAGAAATATCAGCTCTTCGGGTCGGTCAACGTCATTGGCGGCAAATACAAATTTTCCAATTCAAACTTTGATTTGCAGGATGGAGGAAAAATAAACTGGAACAATGTTGATATCCGAAGCGGTGTTATGGATAATCTCTACGGGAGTAAAGTTATCAACGTCTCATCGAAACAAAACGGTGACCGTGATAATGTGAAGCTGCTGCTTGCCATTACCGGTACACTCAATACACCCCAGGTCGCGATGGGCTATTACCTGAATGACCAGACACAACCGTTTGCATCAGTCAACATGATTGGCGGGCAGTCGAGCCAGATCGACTCGAACGCAGAGTTGAACGTCATCTCCCTGCTGCTTTATAAACAGTGGTATATCCGGCCGGGAAGCAATGGCGCAAATAGTGCTATTGCCGTTTCAAGTGTTGGCCTTTCTGCCGGTACCGGTATTCTTTCATCAAGGATTTCAAGGCTCATTCAGGATGTCGGTGGACTTGAAAGTTTCAATCTCAATGTCGGCATGGATAAACGTGGCACTCTGAGCGGTCTCGATTTGTACTTTGCACTCAATGTTCCAGGAACTGGCGGAAAAGTCCGCTTTATCGGTACAGGAAGCTCTCCCGGCAGCGGAGAATCAGCCACGGCGAATTATTACGGCACCGCACAAAAAATCGAGTACCGGGTTACTCCGAAAGTCTATCTTGAAGCTTCGCGTTCTTATGGACAGAACGGAAGTACAACATCAAGCACCAATCTGCAAAAGCCTTCTGATACATGGGGTGTCAGCCTTTCCTACAAAGAGCGCTTCCAAACCTGGGATACGTTCTGGAAACACCTTTTTCCGTCGTCCGACAAGAGGAGATAAATACTTGAGGTTTTTGTAAATTGCCTGCGGAACCATTCAGTAATAAAACCCGGGGGCAAACGTCTTGAGAGGAAAAAAGATCATTATCGGCATTTGCGGCGGCATTGCGGCCTATAAAATACCACAGCTTGTGAGACTTTTAAAAAAAAGAGGCGCCCTTGTCAGGGTGGCGCTTACGGATGGAGGTTCCCGTTTTGTGAGCGAGCTTGCGCTTGCCACCGTTTCTGAAGAGCCGGTCTGCCGCAGGATCTTTCCTCCAGTAGAGGGCGAGGGAATCGATTATACCCGACATATCTCTCTTGGTGAGTGGGCCGATGCTCTGGTGATTGCTCCGGCTACCGCAAATACTCTGGCCCGGCTCAGTGCAGGCCTTTGCGACGATATGCTTGCCGCCATTTTTCTTACCTTGCGCCCTTCCAAACCGGTGCTGATTTTTCCGGCCATGGATGGCCAGATGTTTCTGTCGGCCTCAGTACAGAGAAATATTACAACGCTTGCCGCCCAGGGATGCTGCATCATCAATCCTGAAAGCGGGGAGCTTGCTTCAGGGCAGTGCGGCATTGGCCGTATGCCTGAACCAGAGGCTATCATGCTCGCTCTGGAAGAGGCTCTGCATGAGGGTATGGAGTGCTCTCCACTTTACCGCAAAAGGGTTGTGGTTACAGCAGGACCGACACGTGAAAAAATTGATGGCGTCCGTTTCATTTCGAACTACTCTTCGGGCAAAATGGGTTTTGCCATAGCACGCGCTGCGGCAAAACGGGGAGCATTGGTCACGCTGGTTACAGGACCGGTTCATCTCCCGACACCTCCTGGTGTCGAGCGCATGAATGTTGAAAGTACGGCGGAAATGAACGCTGCTGCAGAAGGGTTTTTCAAAAGCTGCGATCTTTTTATCGGGGCGGCTGCGGTCTCTGATTATCGGCCAGCAACTCCTTATGACGGCAAAATGAAAAAGGATGATGAGCAAATTGTGCTTACCCTTGTAAAAAATCCTGATATTCTTGCCGGATTCGGACGACAGAAAAGCGCGTCTCAGCTTGCTGTCGGATTTGCGCTTGAGACCCGGAGCGGCCTGGAGAGTGCCCGTAAAAAACTGGCAGATAAAAACCTTGACCTTATTGCTTTCAATTTTTTTGACCGTAAAACATCCGGTTTTGATGTCGATACCAATATTCTTACCCTGATAGGGAGCGATGGAGTAATAACGGAACTCCCGCAACTGACCAAAGATGCCGCAGCCGGCAAGCTGCTTGATGCCGTGGAGCAACTGTTCCTGAACAGAGCCGGTTAAACCCCTGAAAAAAGGATTTTTTCATGCAAGCTATTATGTCGGGTGAAGAGCGCACTTCTGCATCGAGGGAGCTGACGCTGCTGTTCGAAAGGGCAAAGGGGTGCAGGCAGTGCCAGATTGCCGAATCCAGGCAAAACTTCGTTTTTGGTGAGGGCAATGCACAGGCAGAGTTTCTCGTTATCGGAGAGGCTCCGGGGGCGGAAGAGGATGCGTCCGGCCGGCCGTTTGTGGGGCGCTCAGGCCAGCTCCTCGATAAAATCCTGCAAGCCGCAGGGTTCTCCCGCCAGGAAGTTTATATTTGCAATATTCTGAAATGCAGGCCTCCCGGAAACAGAAACCCGCTGCAGGGTGAGATCGAAAGCTGCTTGCCCTGGCTTCTCGGGCAGTTGCAGATCGTCAAGCCAAAAGTTATCCTGATTCTCGGGAAAGTTGCGGCAAACACCATTTTTGGCAACAAACTCTCTCTTGGAGCGATGAGAGGAAAAGTGACAAGATGGAAAGAATTTGATTGTTTTATTACCTATCATCCAGCGGCACTGCTGCGCAACCCCGAATGGAAAAAAGGGTGCTGGGAGGATATTCAACTGATGATGGGCCATTACAAAAAACTTTGCGGCAAGAACAGCGCAGCGGAACATGAGCATTAAACAATGATCAAAAAAGCCCCACTGGCCATAGATTTTAACAAGGATATTGATTTTAGCAAGGAGAGCCGGGTACCTCCCTACTCAACTGAAATTGAGCAGGAGGTTCTTGCCTGTATTCTGCTTGAAGATGAGCCTATTGAACAGGTCATACAGATTTTTGGCGATAATGGCGAGGAGGTCTTTTATGAAAGGCGCCATCAGATCATTTTCAAGGCGATGATGCAGCTCTACCATAAACGGCAGGCAATCGACATTATCACCGTCAGCGAGGAGTTGCTGAAAATGGAGGAGCTTGAGCCTGTCGGTGGTCGGCACTATCTGGCCGAACTTTCGGGCAAGGTTATCAGTGCCGCCAATATTGAGTATTATGCACGTCTGGCAAAGGAGAAGTATCTTTACCGGCGAATGATCTCTATTTCGGCCAAAATTTCGGGTGCGGCCTACAGCTCATCGATGGATATTTTTGATCTTGTCGAACATGCTTCGCAGCAGTTTTTCAATATTTCGCAGGCAGGTATCAAAAAGAAGGCGTCTCTCATCAAGGAGCTTGTCAAAAACGGTATACGGATGCTTGAGAGCCTGAGGGCATCACAATCGTCCATTACCGGTGTCGGATCAGGCTTTTCTGAACTTGATCAGATGACTGCCGGATTTCAGCCATCCGATATGATTATCATTGCGGCAAGGCCTTCAGCGGGTAAAACGGCATTTGCCCTTGCTGTTGCCCGTAATGCTTCTGTCGATTTCGATACCCCGGTTCTTTTTTTCAGCCTTGAGATGGCAGAGGTGCAGTTGGCCATCCGGCTTATGTGTGCTGAAGCCTACGTTGAATCGCAACTGGTCAGAACTGGGCGGATAACTCCTGAGATGATGGGCCGAATCATCAACAGCATGGACAAGCTCAATGAGGCCAAACTTTTTATTGATGATACTGCCGGTATCTCCATTATGGAGCTTGCGGCCAAAACCCGCCGGATGAAGCAGGAGCACAATATCGGTATGGTTGTGGTCGATTACCTGCAGTTGGTGACTCCGGTCAGGGATGGCAGAACAAATCGTGAGCAGGAGATCGCCCAGATATCCCGCTCACTGAAGGCGCTGGCCAAGGAACTGAATATTCCCATTATCGCCCTTGCGCAGCTTAACCGATCTGTTGAGCAGCGATCAGGCGACCGCAGACCCCAGCTCAGCGATCTGAGAGAGTCGGGCTCGATTGAACAGGATGCCGATGTTGTCATGTTTCTTTCGAGGCCTGAGATGTATGGCAAACAAACCTTCGAAGATGGCTCATCAACGAAGGATGTTGTTGAAATAGTCATCGGCAAGCAGCGAAATGGCCCGATCGGGGATATACGGTTGCTTTTCCTGAAAAATTACGGACGCTTTCAGTCACAAGCCAACAGCTATGTTACCAGTGGAGAAGAGTCAGGAGATTCCGGTAATCAGGATCATTATCTGCCCGCATCACCGGAGCCGGGAAAATCGACTATTACACAGTTTATCACTCATGACGAAGCACCCTTTTAAAGCCACATTATGCCAGAATTAAACGAATCACTGAACACCGGCCGCGAAACGACAAAGCAAGAGCCCGCCCTCAAGGGTAATGAGGCCGTTTATTCAGGAATCGGAGCATCGAAAGGAATTACTATCGGAGAGTGCTACAGCTTCGTCAAAGAGGAGTGTCATCATGAAATCAATGAACTGAACGAGGACAATATCAGTGAAGAGATTGAGCGCTTTCTTTTCGCCTTGCAGCGATCTGAAAATGAGCTGAAGAAAATTGAGCAGGTCACCATGAGAAAACTCGGGAAGGGGTACTCCAATCTCTTTGAGGCACAGATCATGATGCTGCATGACCCGGTACTGATTAATGCCATTGCCGGACGGATACAATCGGAACGCAGACCGGCGCACCTTGTTATTGAGGAGGAGTTCGACCACTATCTTGAACATTTCAGGAATTCGTCCGACCTGATTTTTCAGGAGCGGGCTGATGATCTGCACGATATCAAGAACCGGATTATCAGAAACCTGCATGTCCGCAAACTGCACTCATGGATTCCTGAAGGAGTGATTGTCGCCTCCGACAACCTCTCTCCGGCAGATGTCATTCTTTTAAGCCGTAGCAATGTCAAGGGATTTGTCACCGATTCAGGGGGCAAAACCTCGCATGTTGCCCTGATATGCCGTTCACTCAATATCCCGATTGTCGTCGGCCTTGGCAATATTTCAGAGAGGATATCGACCGGTATGCAGATGATTATTGACGGAACTACCGGAACCGTCATTACAAGCCCTGAAGAGCATACTCTTGCGCTCTACCTGAATAAACAGGTGGAGGCAAAACTGAATGACGTTGACCATTCACTGACGGCTGCGCTTCCTGCATCGACAAAGTGCGGTGTCAGGATCACCTTTTATGCAAATATTGACTTCAAGGAGGAGTTGCTGGCTCTGGTCGCTGCCGGTGCAGAGGGAGTGGGGCTCTTCAGGAGCGAAAATCTCTTTACTGAAGGGACAAAAGCGCCCGGAGAGTCGGAGCAGTATGCCTATTACCGGGAGATGGCTGAAACGATATCGCCAATGCCTCTCGATATACGCCTCTTTGATATTGGTGGAGACAAGCTGATCTACTCTCCCGTCAAGGAACCCAATCCAAACCTTGGGTGGAGGGGCATCAGAATCTTGATTGATCTGCCTGAAATCCTTGATGCACAGCTCAGAGCGGTCATACGGGCAAATGTTCATGGCAATATTGACATCCTGATTCCCATGGTCATTTCGGTTGATGAGATCCGCCTGGTCAGGGCAATAATCGATAAACACTATGAGGAGCTGGCTGCTGAGGATGGTTCACAGGTTGAAAAACCGGGAGTCGGAGCAATGATAGAGGTGCCTGCGGCGGTCGAACTCATTGACGAGATCACGAGGTGTGTTGATTTTATCAGCATCGGCACCAATGATCTCACGCAGTACTCGCTTGCTGTAGACCGCAACAATGCTATGGTGCAGGATCTTTTTGATAAATTCCATCCGGCAATAATCCGTCAACTGCACCGGGTGATAACAGCGGCCAACAAAAACCACTGCAAGGCGATGATCTGCGGCGATATGGGTTCCGATCCTCTTGCACTGCCGTTTCTGCTGGGGTGCGGACTGAGAATGTTCAGTGTTGTCGTCTCGGATATCGCAAAACTCAAGTCACTGGTATCTCGCTACTCAATCGCTGAAACCGAAGCGCTTGCCCAGGAGTGCATTACGCTCGGGAGCTCAACGGCAGTCAAGGCCTGCCTGGAAGCGTTCCAGGCAGCACATTGATCTCGGAATGGCCGGGGTTCAGGGGCGGAAGTCCTCAATTTTGGAGCTTTTGCGTACAGCATCAAGGTATTCGTCAATAAAGAGTTGCTGCTGTTGCTGTGCTGCCCGGATCAGTTGCGGAGCAGCCTTTGTTTTTTCGGCCTGCAAGTCAAACCCGGCAGGAAGAATTTTTTTCGCCAAAAGCACAAGAGCGTAGCCGTCGTTTGTTTTTACCGGAGCAGAGAGTTTTGAAGGAGCAAGACCAGAGATGGCTTCCACAAGAGGCTGGTCAACGCCGTAGCCCGCAATAACGCCGTCACTCCAGCGGATACTGTCGGCAACCACAACCTTGAGCCCCGCATTGGATGCCGCTATTTGTTCGAGGGTCACTCCAGGCCTCTTTGCCATGATTGCAAGTTTTTTCTCCAATGCCGCGCCTTTTTTCTCCCGCACCAGTTCAGCACGGATACGGGCTTTCAGCTCCTGGTCAAGAAGACGGTACCCGCTGTCATTCTTGCCGGTCAGGCGCATCACAAAAAAGCCTTTTTCGGTTTCAAGAACATCCGACAAGTCACCCTCTGACGCCTTGAATGCAAATGCCGCCACCTTGTCACTATATCCAATCAGGGGAATCGGCATACGTTTGACAAACTCTCCGGTAGGGATAATCGGCAGCTTTGAGGCGGCAGCACTTTTGTTGAAACCACTCTCTTTGGCGCTTATCTGAAATGCCGTGGCAAGTCGCCGTCCACTGTCGACCGTTTCTGTAGAAGGCCTGATGTTCCGGACAATTTCGGAGCCTACTACTGCACGATTGTCAGAGCCGGTCACTTTGATAATATGCAGGCCAAACTGGGTCTGAATGGGCCCGACAATCGCTCCTGGACGTGCACCAAACACCGCTGCGGCAAATTGAGGCACCACACGCTCTTTGGTGAACCAGCCGATATCGCCTCCATTGGCAGCACTGCCGGGATCGGCGGAATATTTTTTTGCAAGCAATTCAAAAGGCACGCCTGTCTGAAGCTGTTTGAAAATATACATGGCGAGCTCACGCACTCTCTGGACATCTTCCCTGCTTGCAGGATTGACGCGCAAGAGAATATGCGATGCTCTGGCTACAGGCTCAGCGGAGGCGCTCACCTTTTTGATTTTGATGAGACGATATTCACCCTGATCGGCTATCGGACCGACGATTTTTCCTGGTGTTACATTCGATGGTGAAAAAAAAGCATCACCTGCGGCCACAGAAAAATCGGCGCGCGTGTAGGCTTTGTTGATCGCGGTCGGTCGATCGCTCTGAACCTTAACAAAGTCGCTATCACTCGGCGTCGTCGAAAACTCTGCACGCATCGCTTCAAGTTCGGTGCGGGCACCAAGACTGTCTTTTGATGAAGGAATCAGCGGAAAGAAGACAAAATCCGCTTTCCTGGACGGCTTGTCCTGTTTAAGAAGCTCTTTATGCCCGTCATAATAGGTTTTGATCTCCTCTTCCTTTATCGGAAAGTTGCTGTCAGTGCCGGCAAAACTTAAGGGAAAGGGAATAAACGAGGCGGAAAAACGGGTGAACACCCTCGAAACCAGATCGCCAAGATCCCGGTCGGTTACATGATTAAGGGTCAACAATGCCCTGAGGAGTTTGCTCTCCCTGAGTTCGAGGCGAACATACTTTTCAAGCTGCAACCAGACCTCTTTTTCGTGTGGATCACGACGAATACTCTCGAGCTTGTTGCGGTCTATGGCTCCGGTTGCCGGGTTTGTAAAATATTGCTGAATAACCCTTGGCGGAGTCTGACTATTGAGGGCCTCAGCCACCTCCTGATCCTGGATGGTAATACCGAATTTCTCAAACTGCTGGTCAAGCAGGCTCTGCTTGACCAGGTTAGCCCACGCCTGCTCCTGAATCCCGAGTTCAACTTCCGGGGTCACTTCGGCTCCCGGACTCCTCCTTCGGAAATCCTCAGTCATGGCCTTGCATATCTCATCATACTGACTTGAAGAGATAACCTTTCCGTTGACCTTACCCGCCAGATTCTCTTTTTTGCCGCTGGATCCGGTAAACTGCATTCCCCACTCAAAGACAATCAGCGCAAGAAACGCTGCGAGGAGTGTATAGAGTATAATATGAGTCTTATCCCGCAAGCTGGACATTACAGCCATAAATCATCCCTTCATTATTGTTGAAAAAACAGTCTCGCCCCAGCCTTCCCTGCCGACCAGCGGCACAAATGTAAAATATTCAAAAAGCTCTCGTTTGAAATCGCTTCCCTCTCTCTGGATAACCGTCATCTGCTGGGCAGAACTCCCGCCAATGGGTATAACCATAGCGCCATTTTCAGCAAGCTGCCGTAACAATGACTCCGGCTCCCTCGGGGCTCCTGCCGTGACCAAAATCCCGTTAAAAGGGGCCTCATCCATCCAACCAAGTGTTCCGTCTCCAAAACGGCAGGCCACACCAAAACCAAGCCTCGTCAATAGTTTTTTGGCTTTCTCATGCAATGCCAAAATCCGTTCTATACTAAAAACCGAATAGCCGAGAGCAGCAAGAATTGCCGCCTGATAGCCTGATCCAGTACCAATTTCGAGCACCTTTCCCGAAAAACAACGCTCAACGAGCAGGGTTGTCATAAGAGCAACGGTATAGGGCTGGGAGATGGTCTGCCCGAACCCTATGGGATATGCGCCATCGTTATAGGCAGAATCCATGGCTTCACCCGCAAAAAAAAGGTGGCGCGGAACCTCAAGAAAAGCATCAAGTACCCTACGGTTAGCTATACCATAACGTTCCAGCGTTTCAACCATCTCACGCCGCCTGAAATAGTGACGTTTTTCTGCCTCTTTCATGACACCAAATGAAAACCCTTTGAGCCTCGCTTTCAATTCAGCCCTGCGGGCTCTCTGTGCCCGCCCAGGGAATGGCTAATATTGCATCAAAAACAACAAAAAACAATCTCCTGCTGGCAGTTTACTATTTTATTGACTGTAAATACTACCCGGTGCAAATACAGAAACAAGCAAATTTTTCACGCGGCCATAGACGCCTCCTTATTTCTGCTCCCGTCCAAGAAGTGCCTGGACAAACTCGGCCCGGTCGAAAAGCTGAAGATCGTCAATTTTTTCTCCGACACCGATATATTTGACCGGCAGCTTCAGTTCACGTGAAATGGAGAGCACAATACCACCTTTTGATGTACCGTCAAGCTTGGTAACCACCAGACCGGTAACCTGAACAAACTTCGTAAATTCCCTTGCCTGCTGCACGGCATTCTGTCCTGTGGTGCCGTCAAGAACCAGCAACACTTCGTGCGGTGCTTCGGGAATCCTCTTTTTTGCCACACGCATGATTTTGGCCAGCTCTTCCATCAGGTGGCTTTTGTTATGCAACCGCCCGGCGGTATCAACGAGCACAACGTCAGCATTTCTTGATACCGCAGCACTGACGGCATCGTAGACCACCGAAGCTGGATCGGAACCCTGTGCCTGACCGATCATGGGAACGCCTGCCCGGTCTGCCCATATCTGGAGCTGTTCATAAGCTGCGGCCCTGAAGGTATCTGCCGCCGCTATAATCACTTTTTTGCCCGCTTTATCGTAATTATGGGCCAGCTTGGCAACACTGGTGGTTTTGCCGGCACCATTTACCCCGACAATTAAAATGACATAAGGTTTTGCCGGAAGAGATGCATCAAAATCAAGCGGATGCTCCTCTCCGGTTACCTCAAGCATGAGCTGAATCTCCTCCATCAGCATTCTGTTCAGCTCATCTTCCGAGTGGTATGTCTCACTTTTTGCCCGTTCGGTGATCGCATCAACAATCCCGAGCGTGGTCTCCACGCCAACATCGGCGGCAACCAGAATGGTTTCGAGCTCTTCAAGGAACTCTTCGTCTATCTCCGTTTTCCCTTTTGTAATGATAGCAAGTTTTTCCCGAAGCGTATCGCGGGTTTTTTCGAGCCCTTCCTTCAGCCTTGATATTTTGAATTTGTCAAAAAAACCCATAAAAAGCCGATATTGTCTTTCTGTTATTGATAGTAAAACCCCTGCTGCGCAGCGGCGGGAATAGTGTGTGCCATGCCCCAACCCCAAGCATAATTTAATTTACGTAAAAATATGTTATATAAAGCTATGTCGGAAATCGGGGAGTTTGGTCTGATCGACAAAATCGCCGCCCTTGCCGAGCCCACGCTCTCTGCCGTGCCGGAACTCCTGACGGGAATAGGTGACGATTGCGCCATTTATCGCCCTTCGGATGAGCTTCTGCAGGTTGCCACCACCGATATGCTTGTCGACCAGGTGCACTTCGATCTCTTGACAACACCGCTACGACATCTTGGAAGCAAGGCCATCAGCGTCAATGTCTCGGATATCTGCGCCATGAATGCGCTCCCCCGCTATGCATTGATCTCGCTTGCCATTCCCGCCTCTTTTTCTGTCGCAATGGTTGAGGAGCTTTACCAGGGCATGAGCCATGCAGCGAAAGAGTACGGCCTTGCCATTGCCGGTGGCGACAGCTCTTCATCGCGTTCGGGTCTGGTCATTTCGGTTTCTATGATCGGGGAGGTTTCAGAAAAAGAGCTTACCCGTCGAAGTGGTGCCGGGCCGGGAGAGCTGCTCTGCATCACCGGCTCTCTTGGTGGTGCGGCGGCTGGTCTTAAACTCCTCATGCGTGAAAAGGAGATCATGCTGAACCATATCGAAAACAACGAGAGCTACCAGAGAAACGTGATGGCGGACCTGATGGAGTACCGCGAGGCGATACAGCGGCAGTTGCTCCCCCTTGCCCGTATTGATATTGTGCGGTTTTTCCATTCGCGCGCTATCCGTCCCTCTTCGATGATCGATATTTCCGATGGTCTCAGCTCTGACCTCCAGCATCTCTGCCGTCAGTCGAGAGTTGGCGCACTGATTGATGAAGGCCGTATTCCAATCCGGAGCAGTACGCGCCTGATTGCCGATGAACTGCAGGATGATGCCCTCACCTGGGCCCTGACGGGCGGCGAAGAGTATCAGTTGCTCTTTACCATCCCCAGGGAGGATTACCCGGACATTGCCGACAACAAAGAGATAGCCGTCATCGGCGAAACCACCGACGCGAAGGAGGGTGTGCTGTTGAACGATATTTACGGCATGAAAATAGACCTCTCCTCAATCAGGGGATTTGACCATTTTACCCGGTAACGGCTTTCATAACAAGAAAAAGAGAGGCCGGGGCAGAAGAGATTTATTTTTTTGGGAAAGAGTGTGAAGATGGTAAATTGTTTGACCTGTCACGAAACAATGTGACATGCCGAAGTGGCGGAATTGGTAGACGCCCGGGACTTAAAATCCCGTGTTCAGCAATGGACGTACGGGTTCGATTCCCGTCTTCGGTACCTCAATATCTCCTCTGTTCATTGTCACGCACCAAAGCTTCTGGATGTCAAAAACATGCAAAGGCAAGTTTTATACCTGATTCTTACGAACATACTGGTATGAGGTCATAAAGCAAGAAAAGTACAAATGCCGATAATAAGCAGATTCCTCGGAATCATCATAGCCATGTACCGGGATGATCATTCACCTCCACATTTTCACGCAAAATATGCGGGATACGAAATTACCGTAGAAATTTTGACCGGCATCGTTGAAGGTAAATTCCCGAAACGGGCACTCCGTCATATTCTCGAATGGTATGAACTCCACAACGATGAATTACTGACGAATTGGGAGCGTTGCAAAAATAATGAAGAGCCCAACCAAATTGAACCACTGGAGTGATCACCTATGTTTCTTCATGTTAAAGATGCCAGATACCTTGGAGATTACCGGGTAAAAGTCGTATTCAACAATGGACGGGAAGGGGTGGCTGATCTTGCTGATGCTTTAAAAGGCCCGGTATTCGAGTCGTTAACGGATAGAACGAATTTTTCAACATTTGTTGTTGATAAGGAGCTCGAGACTCTTGTTTGGCCCAATGGGGCGGATCTGGCTCCTGAATACCTTTATTATCAAGCGTTTAAAAGTGAACCCGAGCTACGGCCTCAGTTCATACAATGGGGTTATATCACCTGATAGACTCCTCTCTGGAACGATTATTTGATTTGTGATAAAAAAAACAAAACCAGAACAATCATGAGTTCGGAATTTACGAAGATTTTACTGAACGAGGATGAGATGCCCCGCCAGTGGTACAACATCCAGGCTGACCTGCCGGTGCCGCTGCCACCGCCTTTGGGGCCGGATGGCAACCCGATAGGCCCGGACGCCCTTGCAAAGGTTTTTCCGATGAACCTTATCGAGCAGGAGATGAGCACTGAGCGCTGGATTACTATCCCGCAGGAGGTGCAGGCCATACTGAAACTGTGGCGCCCCTCGCCACTCTACCGTGCACGGCGGCTTGAAGCGGCACTCAAAACCCCGGCAAAGATTTTTTACAAGAATGAGGGAGTTTCACCAGCGGGAAGCCATAAACCCAATTCTGCGGTTCCCCAGGCATGGTATAATAAAGAGTTCGGCATAAAGCATCTCATTACTGAAACGGGCGCCGGCCAGTGGGGAAGCGCACTTGCCATGAGCTGCAAGCTTGTCGGTATCGATTGCAAGATCTTTATGGTGCGTATCAGCTTCGACCAGAAGCCCTTCCGCAAAATCATGATGAATACCTGGGGTGCCGACTGTATTTCGAGCCCCAGTATGCAAACCGCTGTCGGGCGCCGCATTCTTGAGGAGACGCCTGATACACCCGGAAGCCTTGCCATTGCCATCAGTGAGGCTATCGAGCAGGCCGTGGAGCGCGATGATACGCGCTACGCGCTTGGCAGCGTTTTAAACCATGTGATGCTGCACCAAACCATTATCGGTCTTGAAGCCCGCAAACAGCTTGACAAGGTGGGGCTCTATCCGGATATCGTCATCGGGTGTGCTGGCGGAGGCTCAAACTTTGCCGGTATCAGCTTTCCTTTTCTCTGTGACAAGATTCACGGCCGTGAGGTTAAGGTCATTGCCACAGAGCCCGAAGCCTGCCCAACGCTCACCAGAGGCCCTTATATCTACGATAACGGCGATGAAGCTAAAATGACCCCGATGCTCGCTATGCACAGCCTCGGCCACGGCTTTATTCCTGCAGCCATTCATGCCGGAGGGTTACGCTATCACGGTATGGCCCCGCTGGTCAGCCATGTCAAACAGCTCGGGTTGATTGATGCAACCTCCATCGGACAGACGGAATGCTATGAGGCCGCCCTGCTGTTCGCCCATACCGAAGGGTTCATCCCGGCGCCGGAGACCTCTCATGCCATAGCACAGACCATCCGCGAAGCAAAACAGGCAAAAGAAGAGGGTAAGGAAAAGGTGATTCTCATGAACTGGTCAGGTCATGGACTGATGGATCTTCAGGGTTACGATGCCTTCATGAGCGGGAAACTCAGCGATTACGCACTCCCCGAAGAGCTCCTGCAACGCTCGCTTCTGGCGGTGAAAGATCATCCGTGCCCTCCGCAAGCATAAATGCACACTTCCCGTTACTCTCGTTGTTTTGCAAAAAGGCACAGGGTAACGGGTTGCTTAAAACAGCAAAGAGAATCCTTTATCCTTTCGCTGAAACTTTTTTATCTCGGCCTTATAAAATTTAATCTGTTGACCACAAATAAAATCCCTGAATATTGAAATATCCTCCAGCTCTTCGGTTTTATTTAATGCGTCAATATATTCAGTTCTATCCTCTGTGAATATCTTGATAAAAGGTTCTTGATGATACATTTGTATGTAATTCATCATTAATCTTGATGTCCGCCCATTTCCGTCCCCAAAAGGATGAATATTAACCAAGTTGTAATGGAGATCAGCAGATAGCTTTAAAATCTCATTATCTGAACCTTTATAGAGACTTTGGTTAACATTATCAATAAGTTTAAGCAACAAATTTTCAACCTTGGAAAAATCAGGAAAATATTTTCTATCCACATAGACTTGAGCCTTTCGAAAATCTCCCAATGAAGTATCAAATGTCCCTGACATTGTATTGACCAATCCACCAGTATGCTTCATTACAAGTCCCGCAACTTGTTTTATTAACTCAACACTTATCTTTTTTCTCTGTTTTGAAATCTCTTTAAGAAACATAAATGCTGCATAATGGTCTTTAACCATCATGTGGTCAGTCAATGGTTTTCCTTTTGCTGTAATATCATTCTCCAACAACAATTGAGTATCATTCTCGGTTAACGAACAGCCTTCAATTTTTGTGGAATTATACACAATCGAAATCATTGAAAACTTTTCATAATCAATGGCTTCTGATAATCCCATTTCAAGATATGTCTTTTTTAATATCTCTAATTCTTCCCACATCATACTTCTTCGTAATATCCCGTCGTTGATATCAGCTCATCTTCGGCAAGCTCATGAATGCTGAAATTCATTTACCAAACCTTTTCTTTATTTTTCCGAACACCTCCTCGCCAGGAATCAGCCTTGCCTTGCCAGATTCGATTTTCTTGCTTCTTCGTTCAACTTCTTCAGCCCAAAGCTTATCAACCTCAAGTTGAGTCTGCAAGTTATTGCTGTGAAGAAGTTTATCAATTAAACTCAACCGGTCGCCTGTTGGCAGCTCCAAAGCCTGCTCATAAATTTTTTCTGTCATCTGCATAGTTGCCATTGGATACCTCGATGCTTCATACTGTGCTGTAAATTTTAGCATAAAACCGCTTCGGCTTACCTTGGGAACTCCACCCTTATTCAGGCGGTGTTCCCAAGCAAGGAAAAAAAGAAATGATTTACTCGCTGTGTACCTGCCCTTCGCCTTCACTGACCGGCACCACCCCGTCAAGGAAGGTGAGCTCATTCTTTTCGGTATCAAGAGCAATGCGGATGGTGCTCCCTTCGATAAATCGCCCTTTAAGCATCTCTTCGGCAAGAGGATCTTCCACATATTTCTGCAAGGCCCTTTTCAGGGGACGAGCACCATATTTCTGGTCATAGCCTTTATCGACAAGAAACTCCTTGGCTTTTTCATCAATTTCGACCTCAATACCCATATCGTGGAGCCGCTTGAAGAGCTTGCCGGCAGTAATATCGATGATTTTGAAGATATGCTGCTTTTCGAGCGGGTGAAAGACAATAATATCATCAATACGATTGAGAAACTCGGGATTGAAGACCCGTTTGAGGGCATCTTCAATAGTGGATTTCATCGCTTTGTAGTTTCCGGTCAAATCGTCTGGCGCCGTAAAACCCATGGAGGAGCCTGCACCAAAATTCTTGATATCTTTGGCGCCGATGTTTGAGGTCATGATGATAACGGTGTTGCGGAAATCAACTTTACGTCCCATGCCATCAGTCAACACCCCTTCATCAAGCACCTGAAGCAGAATATTGAAAACATCGGGGTGCGCTTTTTCGATTTCATCAATAAGCACAACCGAATAAGGTTTGCGGCGCACTTTTTCGGTCAGTTGACCGCCCTCTTCGTAGCCGACATAGCCGGGAGGCGCACCAACCAGACGGCTGACGGAGAACTTCTCCATATACTCACTCATGTCAGCGCGGATCAGGGCATCTTCGGTGTCGAACATATAACGGGTGAGTGCCTTGGCAAGCTCCGTTTTGCCGACACCGGTGGGGCCAAGAAAAATAAAGGAGCCAATCGGGCGCGAAGGATCTTTCAGCCCGGCACGTGTCCGCTGTATCGCCTTGGTGATCTTTTTGATGGCCTCGTCCTGGCCAATCACCTCTTTGGTCAAATCAGCCTCCATGGAAAGCAGCTTTTTCGATTCCGACTGGGCAACCCTGGCCACCGGAATACCGGTCATCATGGCAATCACGGAGGTAATATCGGCCTCGGTGACATCGTAGACACTTTCGGCGGCCCGGTCTTCCCACTCCTGTTTGGCCAGGTCAAGTGCATCAATCAGGTGCTTCTCCTTGTCGCGAAGCCTTGCGGCCTCTTCGAAATTCTGCATTTTGACGACCAGGTTTTTCTCGTTCTTGACCTCCTCAATGGATTTTTCAAGTTCAAGAATCTCCTGGGGAACATGGATGTTGCTTAAATGCACCCTTGCGCCAGCCTCATCCATGACATCAATGGCCTTGTCGGGTAAAAAACGGTCGGTGATATAGCGCTCGGAGAGCCTTACCGCCTTCTCGATGGAGTCGCCCGAATAGTTGACATGATGATGTACCTCATACTTCGACTTGATGTTGTTGAGAATCTGGATGGTCTCGTCAACCGAGGTGGGCTCAACCATTATTTTCTGGAACCTGCGGTCGAGGGCACCATCTTTTTCAATAAACTGACGGTATTCGTCGAGCGTGGTTGCTCCGACGCACTGGAGTTCACCACGCGCCAAGGCTGGCTTGAAGATGTTGCTTGCATCAAGCGAACCGGAAGCGCCACCGGCACCAACAATGGTATGCAGCTCGTCGATGAACAAAATCACATCGCGTGACCGCTCCAGCTCGTTCATGAGTGCTTTCATGCGCTCCTCAAACTGACCCCGATATTTCGTGCCGGCAACCAGCGCTGCCAGGTCGAGGGCAACAACCCGCTTGTCGTACAGTACCCGCGACACCTTGCGCTGTACAATCTTGAGGGCAAGACCTTCGGCAATGGCGGTTTTGCCAACGCCAGGCTCACCAATCAGCACCGGATTGTTCTTTTTGCGGCGGCTCAGCACCTGGGCCACCCGCTCAATCTCTTTTTCGCGACCGATGATCGGGTCAAGCTTGTCGTCGATGGCAAGACGGGTAAGGTCACGTCCAAAGTTGTCGAGCACGGGCGTCTTTGTTCTCTCGCCTTTTCGCTGCTCCGGCTTTTTTGGCTGCCGTTCCGGGCCTCCAGACGAGTAAGCGCCCTCCAAGGGAGGATCTTCCGACTCACCTTTGCTGCTGGTGATGCTCATGAGCTCATCGCGGACAAGCTCATAAGTCACCCCGAACTGTTCAAGAATCTGGGCCGCAATGTTGTCGTCCCCTTTCATGATCGAGAGCAAAAGATGCTCGGTACCGATAACATTCGACTTGCAGATTTTTGCTTCGAGATAGGTGATTTTCAGCACCTTCTCAGCCTGCTTGGTCAGGGGAACATTGCCCATCTGGGATTCAGCAACCCGTGAGTGGGTACTTTCCTCAATTTTCAGCTTGAGGTCGAAAAGATCTATCTTGAGATTTTTCAGTATCCTGGCGCCAATACCCTCGCCCTCTTTTATGAGGCCAAGGAGAAGATGCTCAGTCCCGATATAGTCATGACCCAACCGGAGAGCTTCCTCCCGGCTGAGACGGATGACATCCTGTACTCTATTTGAAAAATTTCCTTCCATTCTGGTCTCTATCGGTAAAATTGTTGTGAATACCCCTCACCACCCCCTGATATGCACATGGTAAATAAATTCCATAAAGATAGTTACTTTACAGCAATTCCATAAAAAAGAGAAAACCCTCGCTTCGAATTAAAGGTTCTCCACTGACCCGAAACAGCTATGCATGTTCAACACATCCTTATTGACGACAACAATACGGAACACCGTGACCTTTCAATTTACCGCACAGGAAAGATAAACGAGGTACGGCTCGATGACAAAGCGTACAAGATTTACCGTTCAATAGAGCTCGACGCCCACAACTATGCCGCGTTTTTCCATTACAACTTTCCGGAAGCGTTAAACCCTCTTCCCTTCATTTCGGAGAGCAACAACGGACTCGACAGTTGGGACGAGGCGTTTCTGCATAACAGCAGCCTTGCCATGATGAACACCATTATTGATGCATGTGTAACAGCAATAAACCCGGAAAAACATGAGATGATTCTGCTCGGCTGGCAGGATCAGTCGGTTGGGGTAGCATACCTTCGTGACCTCGACCCTGCACGGTTTCTTGCCTTTCTGCGGACTCTCAGGCAGTTCATCGCAGAGTCAGAGGCCGAGGGGTACGATCTGGAATTCATACTGTAAAGGAAAAAATTCCGAAGAACAGAGGACTACTCATAAGCCTCTGAGGTATCACAAATTTAACAACAAATCTTCTCAAGAAAAGAAAACCTGAGCACGACCTGGTGAGGAACCATCCCCGCCGCAAGCGGTCGAGAATTCAACCCTGAGAGATTAAGACCTTCATACAAAGCCAAGATTGATAACAGGTCTCCTGTAGATAACCGCTCTGTATTATCAAAAACCAGGAATTATTCAGGCTTGATAGACAAGTCTCATATTTTCTTTATAACACATCGCACCCAATCAGAACCATCTTGACTGATTTCTTTGATCTCAGCCTGGCCTCGTATAGTTTCGAGAAGACTAAACGACTGTCGTTTATTGGCAATGATGATGTCACGATGCTCAACACTGAAATTCCATTGATGAAACCCTTCCCAGTTCTCTTTTATAGCTTCATTTGCTTCATGATCTGTGAAAATGAAGCCTCCCTTTTTGCAAACTTTGATCATCTCAAGGATAGCTACGTTTGGATCGTAACTGTGATCAAGAGTATTGCGAGCGTGAACTATATCAAAAAGAGCACAAAAATTCCCGGAAAGAAGCTCCGTATCACACCTGATTGTTCTCAGGATTGGTAACTTATCTGGAAATGGCAACATATCGTAATGATCCGCTAATGCATCCGTAGCAATAATTTCTATCTCGGACCCCTGGTAACACTTTCCAAGACAGCTCATGGGTCCGGCACCAACATCAAGAATTTTTGGTTTTCCTACACACCCTTCCAATAAATCGGCAAGATAGGGTTGCAACTCCGCATGAGGATTAATTCGAAACAAATAATCTTCAGGCCATTCAGACCCTTGTGTTTGCAGATATCGAGTCCAAAAAAGAATTTCGTGATTTACTCCAGAAAGCCACTCAGCTTTATCATTCATCATAAATTTTTATTTTGGCTTGTTTGAAAACGTCTATTTTTAAAAAAAAATTTGACAACACCCCTTTACTTATTACGATCTTGCACCATCCCTATACCGATTGGGCAAGCGGATCGGGATGGAGAAAGCAATAGTGCAATGCATTGATCAGCTTGTCACTGTTTACCAGTTTAAACGGAGCCGGGTCATCGGATGATACCAATGGAGGTAGCTCGATTCCAGCAATTGCAGCCGCCCTGCCGTAGTACTCCTTTCGCAGCGGATGGAGTGGGCTGCACGCATTGAACACCTCGCCCCACTGCTTCAGACGGATGATTTCCATGATGATCTTGACGCAATCGTCACGATGAATGAGGTTCATCGGCTGGTCGGGATGTGTTATCCCGGTCATGGATGCGAGATATTTTTCCGGATTGCGGTCATAACCAACAAGGCCTCCAAAGCGCAGCACGGTGGTCTGAAAGCCACTCTCCTGCATCAGCATCTCCTCAACAAGCAGAAGCGCCTGACCGGCAAGAGATTCAGAATCTGCAGCGTCCTCTTCGGTAACCTCCCGGTTGAGTGCCGGATAGACGGAGGTGGAGCTGACCAGCAGCAGCGAACGCACCGGCGACTGGCCGAGCGCATCGATAAGTGAAGAAAACTGCTCAATATGGTACTCAATAATATCGTCGCGCCTCAGAGGCGGGATATTGACAATAAGGGTGTCACTCTGCAAAAAAGCAACAATATCGTCGCCCGTCACCTCCGGGTCAAGCCGTACAAGCCAGGGCTCAACGCCAGCGTCATGAAGGGCTTCAAGCTTCTCCTCCCTCGTGGTCGATCCCTTGACCGAATAGCCCCCTGCAACAAGCTTCTGTGCAAGCGGCAAACCAAGCCAGCCGCACCCGAGTATCGTGATCGTTTCCTTTTTCATGGCACCTGTTTTGCGGTTACTGTTTCAATGACCTAATGTACATGATCAGTGACTGCATTTCAACTGAATTCACCAAAGAACCTTACACCTTCAAACAACCCAGTACTCCTCTTGCCCGCTGGCAGGTATCAGAGAACGATTTACAAAAAGAGCTTATATTAAAGTATATTGTCAGCAACAAGGTCATTCAAATTGAGATAGTGCAGACGATCATGCAAGTAGCCAAGTTACTCGACATCAAGAACCAGCTTCAGATAACTGACGAAACTTTATGCTTTTATATCGTTGATAAAGACGACACCATAAGGCTGCGTAAAGCAAGTGAATACGAATTACTTGCTGAAGAGGGGCTTAAAGAGACCTATGACAATGGACCTGATGGCTTGTGGGAGAAATGCCTTCACGATTAATCAACGAGACATTATTCTGATTCCTTTTCTCTTTTCATATCTTTCAGCCTCAAAGGTCAGGCCTGCGTTAGTTGTTTCAAATAATAGATATAATGGCCAAGGGCACGACGTGGTTGTTCTGGCAATAACATCAAATCTCTCTTTCAACCCCTACAAGGTATTTGTGAACCAGAGTGATCTTGATGCTGGATTTATTCCGCTAAAAAGTGCAATAAGGGTCGACAAGCCATTTTCAGTCTCGCAGAATATCGTACTGAAAGTTCTTGGCTATAACTGCAAAAAAACTTGACGAAGTAAAAACCTGTTTCCAATCGCTTTTATAGAACCGCTCAATCGATCAGGCACTTTCACCCGCACCAGCCTCCGCAATAAGCCTGTCGAGGCAGGTGCTGCAGATACATGTTGTAAAACGCTCAGCAAGATACTCTTTCACTTCAGCCGGAACTTTTCTGGTGGAGCACCAGCAGGTTGAGGAGAGAGCGCAGGTAAACCGCTGGTGGCAGATCGGACAGCGCAGCGTTTTACCGCTTCCGGGAGTAGGCTCAATGGAATGGGGCATGGTTGTTCAGTGGTGAAAATTATTATTATGTTGTGAGTGTCTGGCGGATCGCTTTTTGCCAACCCGAGAGCAGCCCTTCTCTTGCTTCGGGCTCCATAGCGGGCACGCAGGTGTGTTGCCTTTGTTGCAACCTCCGGAGTTCATCGGTTGACGACCACACACCGCTCTGCAACCCGGCGAGAAAAGCAACCCCAAGAGAGGTCGATTCAATCTGCTTCGGCACCTGTAGGGGAAGAGCGAGGATATCAGACTGAAACTGCATGAGAAAGGTGTTGCCCACCGCTCCGCCATCAACCATGAGCATTTTCGGAGAGATTGCGCTATCGGCAACCATAGCCTTGAAAACATCGCAGGATTGATAGGCAATCGACTCAAGCGCTGCACGAACGATATGGTTTCTGTTTGTGCCTCTCGTCAGCCCCACAAGAGTGCCCCGCGCCTCCATGTTCCAGTGCGGCGCACCAAGACCGACAAAGGCTGGCACCAGATAGACTCCTTCATTGCTCCCCGCCTCCATGGCCATCGCTTCGGATTCAGCAGCATGATGAAGAAGCTGCAAGCCATCGCGCAACCACTGAATCACCGCTCCACCGATAAAGACCGATCCCTCAAGGGCGTAGCAGGGATTGCCTTCCGCATTGAGAGCGAGGGTTGTAAGAAGGCCATGACGCGATCGGATAAACGTCTCGCCCGTATTCATCACCATAAAGCAGCCCGTCCCGTAAGTATTCTTGATGCTCCCAGGCTCAAAACAGCATTGGCCAAAAAGCGCCGCCTGCTGATCGCCCGCAAGAGCGGCAATCGGCACACCCTCAAGCTCCCAAAGGGCGGTCACACGACCGAAATCATGCATGGAGTTTTTCACCTCCGGCAGCATCGATTTCGGTATGGCAAAGAGAGCGAGAAGCTCATCGTCCCACTTTTTTTCCCTGATATTGAAAAGCAGCGTTCTCGACGCATTGGTGAAATCGGTAGCATGAACTCTGCCTCCGGTCAGCTTCCAGAGCAGCCAACAGTCAACCGTGCCGAACAGCAGGGAATCAGGATTCAGATCGGCATAGTGGTCAAGAATCCAGCGAATTTTCGTGGCGCTGAAATAGGCATCGAGCGGAAGACCGGTTTTAGCCGTGATACGCTCCCCTTCCGCGCCGTATCGCTTGCAGAGGTCGCTCGTCCGGCGGCATTGCCAGACAATGGCAGAATGCACCGGCTTGCCGGTTCTTTTGTCCCACACCATAGTGGTCTCTCGCTGGTTGGTAATGCCTATGGCGGTGATTGACGGGAGGTCATGCACGTTCAGCTCCCTGACGCACTGCACAACACTCTGCCATATCTCTTCCGGATCGTGCTCCACCCATCCGGCTCTGGGGTAAAACTGGGTAATCTCTCGGTAAGCTTTCGCAATGATTTGAGCCTCAGTGTCATAGAGGATACAGGTGGTGCCTGTGGTTCCCTGATCGATTGCCAGAATTGCCATACCTCTTGTTATTGGTGAAGGATTCACAGGTTGAAGGGTTGCTCCAACTCCCGCAATACAGCCTCTCTTTCGCATAAAATACCAATTCAGAAAGGAAACTCCTTGCGCCATCATGCAAAATGAGGCCACGAGCAAACCCCTCTGTCACCGCTCCTTTGGTGTAAAAAAGCTTTAATCTGCATTAAAATGGCACATCTTAATACAAAAAATGAATTAAAGTGGTAGATTTACTGCCAGACAGGATAAAAAACGCATCAAGGAGAGTGAAAAAATGTTTAACCGACGTGCCGTAGAAGAGATAAAATCCTGGTATAACCGGAGCAATCGCAAACCATTGGTCATACGCGGTGCCCGACAGGTTGGCAAAACAACAGCCGTACGGCTTGCCGCCGAGAAGCTGTCGGTAGGGATTCTTGAAATCAACCTTGAGCGTCATACCGCGCTTGAGCCTCTCTTTAAAAACTTCATGCTCGAAGAATTGCTTTTTAATTTTTCACTGATAAGCGGCGAACAGATCAGTAAAGAGAGCAGGATAATTCTCTTTTTGGATGAAGCACAGGCTACCCCTTCGGCCTATGCATGCCTTCGATACTTCCAGGAGGATATGCCGGGCCTTGCCGTCGTGCTGACCGGATCATTACTCGATCAGGTGCTGCGTAACAGCGCTATCCCGACTCCGGTCGGACGTATTGAACACCTCTTTATGGGCCCGCTGACCTTTGAAGAGTTTCTTGCGGCCACCGGAGAGTCGGCAGCACTCGGTGCCATTGAGATGCTCACACGGAACACCATGCACCTGATCGCTGACAGTGTGCATGAAAAGCTGATGGCCCAGGTACGACGCTACACCCTCTGCGGTGGAATGCCCTTTTGTGTCCAGACGGCCATCGACTGCCGGTTCAATCACGCCGATATAGGAAAATATCAAATCGAGCTTCTTCAGAGCTACAAGGATGACTTTGCAAAGTATACCGGTTCACAAACCGCGCTGCAACTCAACGCATTTTTCAATGGCATTATTGGTCAGATCGGCCTCCAGTTCTCCCATAAACAGGCCAATGAAATAGCGCTCAGCAGCAGCGGCAATAACCGCCAGTTAAACGAAGCCCTGGAACGATTTCTCGAAGCAAGGCTCTTCTATCGCGTTCTGCACTCCGGCGCAGACACCAAACCCCTCGGCGGCGACACAAAAATCAGAATCAGCAAATTTTTGTTTATCGATATCGGCCTGCTTCTGGCGGCACAGGGAATTCCGGCACAAAGCATCATGGGTTCACCCCTTGAACTGACCAATCGCGGCATCATCGCCGAACAGTTTGTTGGTCAGCAACTACTCGCTGCAAAACCCGGCTACATCAACCCGGCACTCTACTATTGGCAACCACCAAAATCTGAAGGGCAGGCAGAGATCGATTTTCTCTACGAAAGTGAAACCCGGATCTACCCGATAGAGGTAAAATCAGGCACAAGCGGCACCATAAAATCGCTGCACTCCTATGTGCTAAAAAAGCAAACCTCCGAGGCGATGAGAATCAGTTCAGCAAAGCCCTCCGTCCATGAACTGGTGGCAAAAGCAAACAAGCAGGAAAAAGCGTTCCGGCTGATCAACCTCCCCTTTTACATGGTCAACCAGATTGAGAGGATGGTCAATGAGACATGATCAGCCTGTAATCGTGAATTTCAAGATGAATCAAGACCGGACCTCCAAGCGGCCTGCCTTTCGGCCCCTTCGGAGTTACCCGCCTTTCAGAAGGATAAACAACTCCTGAACTGTTTTTTGCGTGCTGCAAAACGACATTGGAAGCGGCTGCAAGGGGGCTGATGATCTGGGCAGTATAATCGTGCTGAATCAGGAGACCGGTCTGGAGGTCAAATCTGAACTGCTGCACCCGGCTGTGTGTGGGAATCGCGTCCGGAAACCTTGCTTCCAGCCGACCAGGCTCGATCTCCGTCCAGACAATATCCTCACGCATCAACAGCGCAGGCAGAGTAAAGTAATTCCATGAAGCGTAGTTGGCAAAATAGCTCATATCGAGGTCGTCCCAATAGAACAGCCTTCTATTGATTTTGAAATAATCCCGCGCATTGCGGCGCTCTGAAATGAGCTGACCCTGTTTATTTTCCAGACGGACATTTGGACCATCAAGAACTCCTGTAACACAAGAATCGAGACCAATCGGAGTCAAGGAGGAAAATGGGCGGTGAACATCGAGCACCATTTTGGCATGGCGGAAAAACGGCCGCCGTTTCAGGGTAAAGGCCAGTCCGGAAGCACTTATCTCAACTTCAAGCATTTTTGCATTTTGCCAGAGCGCGCGTCCGCCATACGCGGCAATTGCCTTTTCTGTTGTTTCGGTCAGACTCATAGGAGTATTGGGTTTTTTCATGCCGTATAAAGTGCCATCATGGTTAGCTTCCGATATTCATTGCCACCATTACCCTCAAGAAACGGCTGTTTGGTTTAAAAACATGATTAACCTTATTCGCCTGCATTGGCCAAATAGCCAGCAAGCCGGTAATAAAAAGACTTACTCTGGCACGCTTTTCTTATATGAAGCGTAGCAAATACTGTTTAAAATTGTATGCCTGAAACATACTTATTCTGTACATAATTTCCGATGATTACCATTTGAAAACCAGTGATGTGATGCGGATGCAGCCCTGTCGCGGAATGCGGATTTCGGTTATGAGCGGTTAACCCAAAAACCGCAGTGCTCAAGTCAACCAGGCAAAGAATGGAACGAATCCTGAACATAGCACCATACGTATCTGTTTATTCAATATCTTGTAAAGAAGCACAGTAAAACGTTACAAAGATAGCCTTCAGACAAAGTATAAACTTTCTGAAAAAGAGAATTTATTTCCATTTACTCTGATCACTGGATGAACATGCATCAGCAACAAAAATCCGGTACCAACCCTTATGTTGAGTTTATTGATGTCGGGGTAACAAAGCTGAGCCAGGCGGGTACGAGTATGGTCATTCTTGACCGGATCTCTTTTACCGCCCGGCAGGGCGAAATAACCGGAATAATCGGAGCTTCAGGAAGCGGCAAAAGCACCCTGATTCGACTATGCAACCGCCTTGATGATCCTTCTGCGGGAACCATTGAACTGAATGGGCAAAACATTACAACTATAGACCCGCTGCTGCTGCGTAGAAAAATTGCCATGGTTCTGCAAAAGCCCTTCATGTTTCATGGAACACTTCTTGAGAACCTGCAACGACCCTTCCTGTTCCGCAAGATGGCTCCGCCTTCAGCCGAAAGCCCGGAAATTGTTCGTGTTCTTGGTCTCGTGCAACTCCCTGCGGAGATGCTTGATCGGGATGCCCGCTCCCTTTCCGGGGGTGAACAACAGCGAGTCAATCTGGCTCGTGCACTTGTCAACCATCCAGAGGTACTGTTGCTCGATGAACCCACCAGCGCCCTCGACCGCCCATCAACAGCACGGCTGGCCAGCACACTCAACACCATCTGCCAAAGTGAGCATCTGGCCATTATTGTGGTAACCCACGACCTCTATCTTGCTGAACATATCGTCAATCACCTGATCTACCTCGAAAAGGGGCGGATTGAGGAACAGGGCACTTGCACACAGATGCTCGCCATGCCGCAAACAACCGCGTTCAGCAATTTTCTGGCACAACCCGAACGAGAAGAGACATCATCCTCATGAACAATCCGCAACACATCATTCCGCTGAATGTGATCCAGTTGGTCTCGGCCTACGCGCTGATTCTGCTTTCGCTGGGCCTCGCACGCTTGCAGCACATTGGGCACGAAAAACAGCTTATCTGGAGTTCAATCCGTATGCTCGTTCAACTCATCGCGGTCGGCTACCTGCTGCATCTGGTGTTTGCCATCAATTCTCCGCTGCCGGTCGTGCTCATGCTGCTCGCCATGGCCGGTTTCTCACTTCAGGTGGCGGGATCGCGCATCAAGAAACGGATGCCCAATTTCTATCGTGTGGTAGGGAGTTCCATCATCATTGGCTGTGGAGGGGTGACCTTCTATTTCTGTCTCGTGGTAATCGGCTACTCACCATGGTTCGATCCCCGCTATCTCATCCCTTTGGCAGGCATGATTTTCGGCAACGCCATGAACGGTGCAAGCCTTGCCGCCGAACGGCTCTCTTCAGAAATGCATGAACGGCGCGAAGAGATAGAATGCGCCCTCTCGCTTGGTGCCACTTCCCGACAATCCGCCGCCGAGGCCATCCGGAATGCCTACAGTGCTGCCATGCGCCCAACCATCAACACGATGGCGGCCACCGGCATCGTTGCGCTGCCCGGTATGATGACCGGCCAGATTCTTTCGGGGACGGAGCCCATCATTGCCGTCCGTTACCAGATTGCCATACTCTGCGCAATAACCGGAGCTGTGGCCGTGACCTCATTTTTGATTGTGCAGCAAGGCTACCGCCGCTTTTTTACTGAGGCCCATCAACTGAAGAGTGAGTGATGTAGCTGTGGCATTTCGGATCAAGCTGATTGTGCACTTTGACGACAAAATCTTGTATCTTTGAAAAGGTACAAGAGTTCAATGATCACTACAGGGAGGAATGGGCGCCATTTCGAATCAACTTGAATTGCTCGGAGCTGAAGCATTTCCACAGATTCGCGCAGCGCTGACATGAAACTCGACAGCATGTAACTCAAGGGCTATAAAACAAACGACAATATAAAGTCATCAATCAATCGTTCAGATAGCTTTTATTATGAAAATTCAGTTACAAATTGATGATATCATCAGCAAAGATTTTATGAATCTCATAAAATTACTACCACAGGATAAAGTGCGTGTTATATCTGTTGACCGTAAATCAAGCAATGTCAGAGGTTTGAATAAACTTGCCGGTTCAATAAAATCTTTGAGCGTTGATCCATTAAAATTTCAGGAGAAGCAACGTAATGAGTGGAAGTAACTATCTCTTTGATACGAACGCAGTCCTTTCTTTTTTACATCAGCCGAAAATATTACAAGATGATAGTTCTGCCGTTTTTATTTCATTTGTCAATGAACTTGAACTTTTGTCATACAGTAAACTCAGCTCAAATGAAGAAAAGGCAATTAAACATTTTTTTAAACTGACTGAGATTATAAATATTGACCGGGAAATAAAGAGTACGATAATAACACTGCGTAAAAATATTTACTGAAACTCCCTGATGCTATTATTTGCGCAACTGTAAAGATTCATAAGCTAACCCTTGTAACGAACGATCTGAAATTGCACAAAATCTCTGAAATTAAATGCTGTCAACTGGAAGATATTACTGAATGACGCTCCCCGACACAAGCAGTGGGGTCGCTTGGTATGAGCTGAATCATTCAGCCGCTGAACGTGCAGCTTTTGCCCAGATTTTGCTCGCCAGTCTTGATGAAGATGCCGAGATTGAGGAAGCATGGGCACTTGAAACCGAACGAAGGATAACCGAGATTGAAAATGGCACAACCCGGGCTATTCCTCTGGCTGATGCACTTGCATAGGTTTGCGCAGCACTGAAATGAAACTCGGCAGGTTTTACAAGGGATTCACCATCATTAAAACCCAGGCCCACCCTGAAGCTTGTTGCTTTATCAGATAAAACAGCACAATGGGCTATGTTTCGATAAATAAAAATTGACCTTTATGTTATGCAAAACACCATTGAAATTACGCATCTTTCCAGAGAGGAAAAATTGAGGGTCATGGAAGCTATCTGGGACGATCTGACGCATGAAGAGGAATCACTGGAATCTCCTGGCTGGCACAAGTTGGCATTGCAGGAAACAGAAGATCGGCTTACCACAGGGCAAGAACAGATTGTAGACTGGCAACAGGCGAAAATCGAACTCAGAAAACGATTCGAATGAAAATCAGGCTACTCTCTTCCGCACAGGATGATTTGGCTGACGGGCGGTTATTCTACGAGAAACAGGGTGAAGGATTGGGAGAGTACTTCTTTGACTCCCTCTTCTCTGATATTGATTCCTTGACGCTGTATGGCGGGGTTCATCCTAAAATTTTTGGCTATTACCGGATGTTATCCAAAAGATTTCCTTACGCCATTTATTACAAGCTGGAAACAGCTTCGGTTGCTGTCGTCTGGAGGGTTCTGGACTTGCGTGGTGATCCAAAAAAAATCAGAAAGTCACTGACCAAGTAATTTTGCTGGCGAGATGAAACCTTTACCATCAACGCAGCAGGAGCTCTTTTTATGAACGATCTTGCGGAAACGGTGCGCTGGCTCCATGCACAGTCAGCATCATCGTCCAAACGATCAACAAAGCAGCGGCAGCTTATCGAAGACACTTGCCTTACTCACGGTGTTGAACTCTATCGAGGGATG
>CAIMHT010000011.1 GCA_903840935.1 uncultured Chlorobiaceae bacterium | reverse complement strand
TTTACCGAAACCATAACCGGCTTTGTTAACGGTGAGACAAGTGGTGTGGTAAGCGGTACGGCCACCGGCAGCAGCACAGCGACGGAAACCACGGGAGTGGGTACCGCCGTCATCACCGGCAGCATCGCTGGATTGAGTGCCAGCAACTACGACTTTAGTGCCGCAAACGGAGTGCTGACCATTACTCCAGACACCCGTGATCGGCCAGTAATACCTGAACCATCAGAGGGAGACGATCCATTCCATGAGCCTTCAGTAATTCCGCCAGACCAGGTTGTGACGGAAGGCGCGCTTTTTTTTGGCGGAGAAGGTAGCAATTGAAGAGCATGATCTCAAAAAAATCCGATCGATAAGAGTGATCGTATGTTTCTAAACTCCGGGTTCAGGTAGAGCCTTGTTTATCCGTTCATTAGTATGCCCTTATTTTCCCTTGAAGATGAATCTATTGAAATTATCCGTGAAGCGGTTGCGACAGCGAGAAATCCGGTTATGCTCTATTCCATTGGCAAGGATTCATCCGTCATGCTCCATCTTGCCCGCAAGGCTTTTTATCCGGCCACTCCCCCTTTTCCATTGATGCATGTTGATACCGGCTGGAAGTTCCGCTCCATGTATACGCATCGCGACCGCATGGCAGCCGAGAGCGGCATGAAGCTGCTTGTGTACAAGAATCCTGAAGGAGAGGCGGCTGGCATTAATCCCTTCATTCATGGAAGCAATTACCACACCGATGTGATGAAAACGCAGGCTCTGAAGCAGGCGCTTGATCTCCATGGTTTCGATGTGATTTTCGGCGGAGCGCGCCGTGATGAAGAGAAAAGCCGGGCAAAGGAGAGGATCTTCTCTTTTCGCTCTCCAGGCCACCGATGGGAGCCCAAGGCTCAGCGGCCGGAGCTCTGGTCGCTCTATAATACGAGTATCCATGCAGGTGAAACCATCCGTGTCTTCCCTATAAGCAATTGGACCGAACTCGATATTTGGCAATACATCCGTGATGAGCAGATTGCCATTGTTCCGCTCTACCTCTCCGCCGAGAGGCCTGTGGTCCAGAGGGGCGGGCAGTGGATTATGGTGGATGATGAGCGCTTCCCTTTTGAACCGGGTGAAGAGCCCGCCATGAAACGGGTGCGCTTCAGAACGCTCGGCTGTTGGCCACTTTCTGCGGCGATTGAGTCCGATGCTGAGACGCTTGAGGCGGTGATTGCCGAAACGCTCCATGCGAGCTGTTCGGAAAGGCAGGGACGCCTGATTGATTCTGATGTGCCGGGTTCAATGGAAAAGAAAAAACAGGAGGGCTATTTTTAATGGCAAGTGAGCGCGTAAAGGATATTGTAGCCTCTCTTGAAGCCGAGAGCCGGAAGGAGACCCTCCGCTTTATTACCTGCGGCAGTGTTGACGATGGCAAGAGTACGCTGATAGGCCGGTTGCTTTTTGAAAGCAAAAACATTTTTGATGATCAGCTCACTTCGCTTGAAAGTGATTCACGCCACTATGGCACCCAGGGAGAGAAGATCGATCTGGCGCTTCTTGTTGACGGGTTGCAGGCAGAGCGTGAGCAGGGGATTACGATTGATGTTGCCTACCGCTTTTTTGCCACCGACCGGCGACGATATATTGTAGCCGATACCCCGGGGCACGAACAGTATACCCGTAATATGGCGACGGGAGCCTCGACCGCCGATCTGGCAGTTATCCTTGTTGATGCGCGTAAAGGTCTTCTGGTACAAACCCGCCGTCACAGCCGTATTGCGGCCATGATGGGTATTCGCTACATCGTGCTTGCGGTCAACAAGATTGATCTGGTCGGTTTTGATGAAAAGATTTTTTCTGCAATTGAAGCGGATTTCCGGAAATTTGCCGAAGGGCAGGCTTATTTCGCCATTCAGGCAATTCCCCTTTCAGGACTGGAGGGCGATAACGTCCTTTTCACAAGCCCTCGTACACCATGGTACAGCGGCCCCAGCCTGATGGAGTATCTTGAACTTGTTGATGTGCGTGCGGTTTCGGGTCGCAGTGCCTTTCGTATGCCGTTGCAGTGGATTAACCGTCCCAATCTGGATTTCCGTGGTTATTGCGGACGCATAGCCGAAGGGGAAATCCGACCCGGGGATGCTCTGCGTATCCTGCCTTCAGGTGTACAGACGAGGGTCAAATCGATCATCAGGGGATTCGGTGAGGTTGCCTATGCTTGCCAGGGCCAAAGCGTCACTCTGACGCTGATGGATGAGGTGGATGCAAGCCGGGGTGATGTTGTGGCGGCTGCAGAGGATCCCCCACAATCTGCCGACCAGTTCGAGGCGCGCCTCCTCTGGATGGCTGAGCAGGTGATGACACCTGGCCGTCACTATCTGATGAAACATGCCTGTCGGGAGGTAACTGTCACCATTACCAAAATCAAGTATCGTGAGGATGCCAATACCGGCGCACATCTGGCCACTGAAACACTCGGTCTGAATGAAATTGGTACGGTCAATCTCTCCACCTCCGCGCCTATCGTCTTTGAGCCTTACAGGGTTAATCGTCTTCTGGGCGGTTTTATCCTGATCGATAAACTAAGCTTTGAAACGGTTGGCGCTGGCATGATCAATTTTGCACTGCGCCGGGCGCAGAACATCCACTGGCAGGCGCTTGAAGTTAATAAGGCGGCTCGCTCGGCCATAAAGCACCAGAAGCCTTGTTGTATCTGGTTTACCGGACTGTCGGGATCGGGAAAGTCAGCAATAGCCAATGTCGTCGAAAAAAAGCTTTATGTCGAGGGTCGGCATACCTGTCTGCTCGATGGCGATAATGTCAGGCACGGGCTGAACAGGGATTTGGGATTTACTGAAGCCGATCGTGTTGAAAACATCCGGCGCATTGCAGAAGTGGCCCGACTGATGGTTGATGCCGGGCTGATTGTTCTGGTCAGCTTTATCTCTCCATTCCAGAGTGATCGTGAAATGGCGCGGAGCCTTTTTGCCGAAGGAGAGTTTATGGAGGTTTTCGTCGATACGTCACTGGCCGAATGTGAAAGAAGGGATGTAAAGGGGCTCTATGCCAAGGCACGTCAGGGAGAACTGAAAAATTTCACCGGAATCGACAGCCCATACGAGGTGCCGCTCACTCCGGAGATTCATGTTCAGGGAATGGTCTCACCGGAGGAGGCTGCTGGAATGATACTGAGTCTCTTGACTTTGTAAAATTGGTTTTCACACCTGCCCAAGCTGCCAGGTCACCAGTCAAGCTCTTTTGAACAGGCAGAAATCTCCTTAATCGTACCTTTTATTATTGGATAGAATAAATGGTATGTTCTCCACACCTGAAAACCCTTTGAGTGACAAAGTGTGTTGTTGCAGCTCTCGGATTTTGTCTTGATCAGTGTCGTAGAATGTTCCAAACGGGTTGCAGGGATGAGTTGCGGTATTGTTGTTCGTCAATCTTGAAAAGAGTTATTTCCAAAATGAACAGAGCATCCCGTGTCCTTAGCAAGGCCTTACAAGGCAAGATCATGTCGGCAGAGCAGGCAGCAGCCCTTATTTCTTCCGGAGACAATGTAGGCATGAGCGGATTTACCGGCTCAGGCTATCCCAAGGCTGTGCCTGCGGCACTTGCCAAACGCATTGAGGGGGCAAACAGTGCTGGAGAGAAATTCAGAATAGGTGTATGGACGGGTGCTTCTACTGCACCGGAACTGGACGGAGCCCTTGCCAAGGTTGACGGTGTGGAGATGCGTCTGCCGTACCAATCCGATCCAATTTGTCGCAAGCGTATCAATGCCGGCGAGATGGAATATCTCGATATTCACCTCTCTCATGTCGCCCAGTTTGTCTGGTTCGGATTCCTCGGCAAGCTTAATATCGCTGTCGTTGAGGTTGCCGGAATTCTTGAAGACGGGCTTCTGGTTCCATCCTCCTCAATTGGCAACAACAAGACCTGGCTTGATCAGGCCGACAAGGTCATTCTGGAAGTGAACTCCTGGCAGGACAGGCGTCTGGAAGGAATGCACGACGTCTATTATGGCACCAATCTTCCTCCGAATCGCCAACCGATCCCTCTTGTGCATCCACAGGACAGGATTGGCGACCCTTACCTGCATTGCGATTCTGCAAAAGTCATTGCCGTTGTCGAAACCCATAGCCCTGACCGAAATTCAGCTTTTGCTGCCCCTGATGAAAATTCCCGACTGATCGCAGGCCATATCATTGAGTTCCTCCATCATGAAGTGAAAAAAGGACGGCTTCCCAAGAATCTGCTGCCGCTGCAATCGGGTGTCGGCAATATAGCCAATGCTGTTATGGCGGGTCTGAATCATGGGCCGTTCGAGAACCTCACCGCCTATACTGAAGTGCTGCAGGACGGTATGCTTGAGATGATCCGTTCCGGCAAGTTGATCTCTGCTTCGGCTACGGCCTTCTCTTTAAGCGATACAGCGCTGGAAGAACTCTACGGTAATTTCGATCTTTACCGTGACAAGATTGTCCTGCGCCCCCAGGAAATCAGTAATCATCCAGAAGTCATCCGCCGCCTTGGGGTTATCGCCATGAACGGCATGATTGAGGCCGATATCTACGGCAATGTCAATTCGACCCATGTTATGGGCAGTGCCATCATGAACGGTATCGGGGGCTCAGGCGATTTTGCACGCAATGCCTATATCTCTATTTTTATGACTCCATCACAGGCCAAGGATGGTCAGATTTCCTGCATTGTACCCATGGTATCCCACGTCGATGATACGGAACACGATGTTCAGGTAGTTGTTACCGAGCAGGGCCTTGCGGATCTTCGGGGGCTCTCTCCAACACAGCGCGCCAGGGTAATCATCGAAAATTGTGCCCACCCTGATTTCAAGCCAGCCTTGCAGGACTACCACAAACGTGCTCTTGACCACTCTTTTGGTAAACACACGCCCCATCTGCTCGACGAAGCGTTAAGCTGGCATCAGCGATACCTTGCTTACGACCAGATGTAAGGTACTCTTGGCATGGAGCGCTATAGTGAGACAGATACTCTTCTTGCGAATGCGATGCAGTTTTAAGGAGAGTGCTTTTCCAACACGCAACAATTCAAACATTTTACGGAGATTTTTTTTATACTGGAGTGAAGAGTTGCGGGGCAGTGTTGCCATTGAGGATTCAGTGCGTTTTTAGCGGGTGTTCTGCACTCTTGGTGTTTTTTTGTGTTTTGTGGTAGAGTGGCTGGAAAAGCTTGTGAAAATAGAATGACTTATGAAAGGAATAATTCTTGCAGGGGGTTCTGGTACAAGGCTCTATCCCGTTACCAGGGCGATGTCAAAACAGCTTCTCCCGGTTTATGACAAGCCGATGATTTATTATCCACTGACAACACTGATGCTCGCGGGGATCAGGGAGATTCTTCTTATCACCACCCCTGAAGATCAGGCGATGTTCAGGAAACTGCTTGGGGATGGCAGTGACTGGGGCATCTCGCTCTCCTACGTTGTGCAACCCTCTCCTGACGGGTTGGCCCAGGCATTTATTCTTGGTGAATCGTTTATCGGTCGTGATGATGTCGCGCTTATTCTTGGCGACAATATCTTTTTCGGTTATGCCTTCACTCCGATGCTTGAGGCTGCGGTACAGAGCGTTCAAAAAGAGCACAAGGCGACCATATTCGGCTACTATGTCAGTGATCCGGAGCGTTACGGCGTGGCTGAGCTTGACGGTGAGGGAAATGTAGTTTCATTGGCTGAAAAACCGGAGAAGCCGAAATCAAATTATGCTGTTGTCGGGCTCTATTTTTATCCTAACAGTGTCGTCGGGATTGCAAAAGGGGTACGTCCATCAGAGCGGGGTGAGCTTGAGATTACGGCGGTCAATGAGGAGTATCTGCAGCGAAGGGAGCTCAAGTGTTCCATGCTCGGACGGGGTTTTGCCTGGCTCGATACCGGTACGCACGAGTCCTTCCAGGAGGCAGGGAATTTTATTCAGACTGTCGAGAAACGGCAAGGGCTGAAAATTGCCTGCCCTGAAGAGATTGCATGGCGAAATGGCTGGATAAAGGATGAAGCGCTGTTACGGTTATCGGAGCCGCTGACGAAAAGCCATTACGGTCAGTATCTCAGGCAGTTGCTTGTTCAGAGAGAGTGAGTTGCCAACTTGCGGTATACTCCCGTTGGCTTGCGAAAGGGAACTGCTGCAGTTGCTTATTTTGATTGCTCTTTATTGGTTTCCGTTCAATTGTTATTTTTGCGAGAAGGGCAGCTTTTTTGCTGCGGCCTCTTTTGGTTATTCAATATATTTTTCCTGCACCGCCTATGCGAGTGATTCCTTCAGCCATACCTGATGTTCTGATTTTTGAGCCGACGGTGTTCGGTGACGATAGGGGCTATTTTTTTGAGTCGTTCCGTCAGGATTTTTTTGAGGAGCATGTAGGGCAGGTTGCGTTTGTGCAGGAGAATGAGTCGAAGTCAGCGTACGGTGTGCTTCGAGGTCTTCATTTTCAGAAGCCACCCTTTACGCAATCGAAGCTTGTTCGTGTGCTCTATGGTCGTGTGCTTGATGTAGCCGTCGATTTGCGTATCGGTTCGCCCTGGTATGGCCGCCACGTCTCCTGCCTGCTTGATACAGAACAGAAGAGGATGCTCTGGGTTCCAAAAGGGTTTGCTCACGGCTTTCTTGTTCTCTCCCAGGAGGCCGTTTTTGCCTACAAGTGCGATAACTACTATACCCCTTCGCACGATGCCGGGATCTTGTGGAAAGATCCATCCCTTGCCATCGAGTGGCAGCTTCCGCCGGAGGTGATCAGGGTCTCCGGCAAAGATGCCGTGCAGCCCGTGTTCTCTTCGGTCGACACTTTTTTGTATGACGATTTCCGGCAGGAAAAACTCTATACACGGAAATAACTTTTTCCTGAAAAAAGCTCGGATAGCCGGTGAAAAGCTTTCTCTGGCTATCCGACGAGCCCAGCGGGATTCGTGGAGGGTTTTCCGCTGCACTTCGAACACTCTTTTTTCCTGAGCGAAAATGGTATTCAAAGTTCAGCGGAATTTGTGTTTGAGGTACACTGGAATATGCAAATTATGCGCAGAGACCTTGACAGCTTGTCAGAACTTGTACCTGATTCCGACAAGGAAGTTATGGCTCTCCCAGCTTACGTCAGTTACATGGTATGCACATTCAATACCTTCGGGCTTGATATAACGGAATCCAACATCAACGGTAGTGTTGGTAGAAACTTCATATCCAACACCAGCTCCAAGCTGCCAGGCGAAATAGGTCTCGTCAAGCCAAGGGTCTGGAATACCAAGGTCATCATCAGCTTTAACATGAGCAATACCAAGACCTGCCATAACATAGGGCTTAATCCTTCCGCCTGTATTGAAGTCGTAATAGCCGTTAGCCATAACAGTTAAGAGTGACGCACCAAGAGTGTCTTCATTGGAATAATCATTTTTCTGATACCCAACGGCAGCTTCAGCCCTGAGTCCGTTAAAATCGTAGCCAACGGCACCGTTTACGACAAAGCCGGAATCAACTCCGTAAATATAGTCCAAGGCAGGCTCTTTAAAATCACCCGCAATTCCAAGACCTACAGAACCGCTGACATAGGGAGCCGCGTATGCCGGAGCTGCACCAAGGCATGCAAAAAGCATAGCAAGAAGAACTGTCTTTTTCATTTTTCTCTCCAATTATGGTTGCTGTAAAGTTGTGGAGAATACATCTGACGAAGTAATATAATCAATTCCATTAATGTTTCGTTTATGATCTCCGTACCCCCCAGGTTCTCCGTGGTTCTACGCAGCCTCATACTCGACTCTAACACCAGACAAGGTTTGCAGGTTATCGCTTTTATTTTTTATTGATTTCGTAAAGTCAAACATTATCCGCAGGGGAGGGGCTTTACCACTCATTTTCCATTTCTCTCTGACAGGTTTTAAAGATCTGGAGGGCAGATAGATGTCACGCCGCAAAAAATTCAGGTATCATTTTTGGAGCCTCCTTTCCGTATTTTCGCTCCCATTTTTTTATCTTGATTCTTGGTAGTGGCTTGAACCCGTGATAACACTCTATTTCAGTGCCTCATTTCACTGATTGCCACCATAAACGGTCATTTTTTGCATGAATATTCTTGTTACTGGCAGCCGGGGTCAATTGGGATCTGAGCTGAGGGAGCTCTCAACCCGTTCTGATAATTATTGTTTTTTTTTCTGTGATCATTTTGATCTCGATATTTCCTCTCCCGACCATGTTGCCTCATTTTGCCGCGAACACGGCATTGAGGTGATCATCAATTGTGCGGGATATACGGCGGTAGACAAGGCTGAATCAGATGTTGATGCGGCTTTTCGGGTTAACCGCGATGGTGCTGCTGTGCTTGCTGCCTGTGCAAAAGAGCGTAATGCCTTGTTGGTGCATATTTCAACGGATTATGTCTTTGATGGCCGCTCCAGTACACCTTACCGGGAAAGCGATCCCGCAACTCCGCTTGGTGTTTACGGTGTGTCGAAGTGGGAAGGGGAAGAGCAGATTCGGCGTATTGCGCCTTCTCACTGGATTATCAGGACCTCCTGGCTCTATTCGATCTATGGCGCCAATTTTGTCAAGACCATGCTGCGTCTCGGTGCAGAGCGATCGATGCTCAGCGTTGTGGCTGACCAGATAGGTTCACCGACCTGGGCGGCTGATCTTGCTGGCGCGCTTGTGTCGATGGTTGAGCGGTATGAGAAGGGGACACTCTATGCATCCACCTACCATTACTCCAACGAAGGGGTTTGTTCGTGGTATGATTTTGCCCAGGCAGTGATGGAGCTGGCGGAGCTGCCGTGCAAGGTGGTGGCGGTCGAAAGCAGCCAATATCCCCAGATTGCACCGAGACCGCATTACAGCGTTTTGAACAAGTCGGCAATAAAGCAGGAGTGGGGGCTTGACATTCCGCACTGGCGGCTGTCGCTGGCTGCCATGCTTGAAAAATTGCAACAAAAAGCGAACGGATGAGAGAGGGGAAGTCGGGAGAGGAAACCATACTAAAACAGCTAATGCCAATGCATATTTTGATTACCGGAGGGGCAGGTTTTATCGGTTCACACGTTGTCCGCCATTTTCTGAAGAGTTACCCCTCGTATACGATTACCAATCTTGACAAGTTGACCTATGCCGGGAACCTTGCCAACCTGCGTGATATTGAAAGCAATCCGAATTACCGCTTTGTCAGGGGTGATATCACGGACGGCGATTTTCTGATGCGCCTCTTTGAAGAGCAACGGTTTGACGGAGTGATTCATCTTGCCGCCGAGTCACACGTTGACCGCTCAATTTCCAACCCGACGGAATTTGTGGTGACCAATGTGCTTGGTACGGTCAACCTGCTCAATGCAGCCAAAGCCTCATGGCATGGTGATTATGAGGGAAAGAGGTTTTACCATATTTCGACCGATGAGGTTTATGGTTCGCTCGGCAGTGAGGGACTCTTTACCGAAGAGACCTCTTATGATCCCCACAGTCCCTACTCTGCTTCGAAAGCCTCCTCCGACCATTTTGTCAGGGCATGGCACGATACCTTCGGTATGCCGGTGGTGATCAGCAATTGTTCAAACAATTACGGTTCTTTCCAGTTTCCCGAAAAGCTTATTCCTCTTTTTATCAACAACATTGTCAACCGCAAGCCGCTTCCGGTCTATGGCAAAGGGGAGAATATTCGCGACTGGCTCTGGGTTATCGATCATGCGCAGGCAATCGGTGAAATTTTTCATCGGGGCCGCAATGGCGAAACATACAACATTGGCGGTCATAACGAGTGGAGCAATATTGAGCTGATCAAGCTGCTTTGCCGTATCATGGATGAAAAGCTTGGCCGTCTTTCGGGAGAGTCCGAAAAGCTTATCACCTACGTGACCGACCGGGCTGGCCACGACCTTCGCTATGCCATCGACTCATCGAAGCTGCAACGCGAACTTGGCTGGATTCCTTCGATCTCCTTTGAAAAAGGGCTTGAACTGACGGTTGAGTGGTACCTGTCACATGCGGAATGGCTAGACGATGTGACATCAGGGGGTTATCAGCGTTATTACGAAGAGATGTATGGCAACCGTTGAGGGTGTTGATGGTCATTTTTTTTCATAAATATTGGTAAGTGTATTTTTTTTATGCGAATTCTGGTTATAGGGGGTGCTGGCTATATCGGCAGTCATGTGACAAGAGCCTTTCTTGATAAAGGATATGAGGTCACGGTTTTTGATAATCTGCAGAGCGGACTGAGGGAAAATCTTTTTTCTGATGCCCGTTTTGTGCATGGCGATCTTCTGCGTCCTGAACAGTTACGGTCTGTGATGGCCGGAGGGTATGACGGATGTGTTCATCTTGCAGCGCTGAAAGCTGCCGGGCAGTCGATGCTGAAACCGGAGGAGTATGCAGCAACCAATATTGCCGGAACGATCAATATCCTCAACCAGGCGGCTGAGGCCCACTTGTCGCCGATTATTTTTTCCTCAACGGCCGCAGTCTATGGAAGTCCCCAATATCTGCCGATGGATGAGGAGCATCCAAGGGAACCGGAAAATTTTTACGGCTTCACCAAGCTTGAAATCGAGCGCCTGCTTGGCTGGTATGACCAGCTCAAGGGGATGCGTTTTGCTGCAATCCGTTATTTTAATGCTGCCGGCTACGATGTTGAAGGGAGAGTCAAGGGGCTTGAGCTGAACCCGGAAAACCTCTTGCCTATTGTGATGGAGGTGGCTGCCGGTCTTCGCCCAAAACTCTCCATCTACGGCACTGATTATCCGACACGTGATGGAAGCTGCATCCGCGACTATGTTCACGTGACCGATCTGGCCGAAGCGCATGTCGCAGCCTTTGAATATATCTTGCAGCATGACAAAAGCTTGACGGTGAACCTTGGAAGCCAGACAGGTGTGAGTGTGCTTGAGATGGTTGAACGAGCCCGTCTTCTTACCGGCAGGACTATCGTGGCAGAGGTTACGGGCCGGCGTGCCGGCGATCCGTCAGAGCTTGTCGCCTCATCAGGGCGTGCTCGGGAGCTCCTCGGCTGGATACCGAAATACAGCGATGTTGATACACTTGTTTCGTCTACCTGGAAAATGTATAAAAAGTTTGTCAACCCTTAACGCTCCACTTTTTGCCCCATGATAATTCCTGTCATTCTCAGCGGCGGTTCGGGCACGAGGCTCTGGCCCCTTTCCCGCGCATTGTACCCAAAACAGTTGCTTGCTCTTTCGGGAGAGAAGACCATGCTGCAGGAGACGGTGCTTCGCCTTGCTTCCGCCGATGATATCGGGCCGGTCTATTGTATCTGCAATGAGAGTCATCGCTTTCTGGTTGCCGAGCAGCTTCATGCAATCAATGCCGATATTGGTGAGATTGTGCTCGAACCTAAAGGAAGAAACACCGCTCCTGCTGCCGCCATAGCCGCAATGCTTGTTATGGAACGGTATCCAGGTGCCACCATGCTGCTCTTGCCTGCTGATCATGTCATTCGTGACACACTTGCATTCGGTGCTGCCGTAGCCGCGGGAAAATCCGCCGCTGAAAAGGGGGAATTGGTCACCTTCGGTATTGTTCCGGCTTCTGCGGAGACCGGTTATGGCTATATCAGGGCATCAGTGCCTGCCGAAGGTGAAGCGGGAGCTTATCGGGTGATGGAATTTGTCGAGAAGCCCGATGCGCAAAGGGCGGAACGCTATCTCGCTTCGGGTGATTACTTCTGGAACAGCGGGATCTTCCTCTTCAAGGCTGAAACCTATCTGTTCGAACTTGAGGCGCGTGCTCCGGCTATTGTTGCGGCATGCAGGGAGGCTTTACAGAAAGCGGTGAAAGATCTTGATTTTTTGCGGCTTGATAGTGTTTCATTCTCGGCCTCTCCTTCCGACTCAATCGATTATGCCGTGATGGAAAAAACCACGAAAGCATCCCTTGTTCCCCTTGATGCGGGATGGAATGATGTTGGAGCATGGTCAGCACTCTGGGATGTGCAAGAGCACGATCAGGCAGGCAATGTCAAGCGGGGAGACGTCCTGGTGCACGATGTCAAGAACTGCTATATTCATGGCACACATCGTCTTGTTACTGCTGTAGGTCTTGATGGTCATATCATTGTTGAAACTGCCGATGCCGTGCTTGTTGCTTCACGCGATCGCGTTCAGGATGTCAAGGTGATTGTTGAAGAGCTGAAAAAAATGGGGCGGGAGGAGGTTGAGACGCATCGACGTGTTTGCAGGCCGTGGGGTACCTACGAAACCGTTGATTTTTCAGATCGTTTCAAGGTCAAGCGCATTACGGTGAATCCTGGTGCTGCGTTGTCGTTGCAAAAACATCACCATCGCGCTGAACATTGGGTTGTTGTCAAGGGAACAGCCCTGGTGACGGTGGGAGAGAAACAAATTACCCTCAGTGAGGATCAGTCAACCTATATTCCGGTCGAAGTGTTTCACCGCCTTGAAAATACCGGAAAAACTCCGCTTGAACTGATCGAGGTTCAATCGGGCAGTTATCTGGGAGAGGATGATATTGTCCGGGTCGAGGATCGGTATGGGCGCCAGTAGGGCAAAGCGCTACCTTCCTTGAAGTGGCAATGGCCGAGTCGGCGATTTGGTGTGCGTTGGCTGATTTGCTTTGAAAGGTTGATTTAAAATATTACCTTTTCAAAATTGTTTAGTTGTCGGCAAACCTAAATATCAGTGTAATATGGCTGAAGAAACGAAAACTTCCGGGCAGGAGCAGCAGGATCGCGGTGCTTTGACTGGTGACATGTCAATGCTTTTTGTCAGTGTAGGCACTTTTCTTGACAGTACGATTGAGCCGATGAGCAAGATTGTAGCACAGACGCTTGATTCGATGGCTGTTGTAGCAAAACAGGTCCTTGAAGGGGTAAATACGACACTCGGCAGCAAGAAGTAAGCGTCGGGAGGTGTTGGCGGGGGCGTTTTGCAGTCAGGCATTGTTCCATAGGTGTTTTCAGGCAAGCTTTTCCGTTATTGAGAGGCTTGCCTGTGCTGTTTTAATGCCGATATTCAGGTTATGGTTGCTTTTTTTATAATAACAGGCCCTGTGGCTTGTTTTTGATTTGAATGATTTTGAAGAATTATGGACGCTAAATTTGTCGAGTATCCCTCCAGTGTACCCTACAGTACTGTTGAGGCGGAAGTTTTGGCTTACTGGAATGAACATGGAATTTTTCACAAGAGCCTTGAAGAAAAACCGGGCGACCGGGTTTACTCTTTTTATGAAGGTCCTCCGACGGTAAACGGCAAGCCGGGAGTTCATCATGTCTTCAGCCGTACCATAAAGGATGTGGTTTGCCGCTACAAGACCATGCAGGGGTACCGTGTGCCGCGTAAGGCGGGATGGGATACGCATGGCTTGCCGGTGGAAATTTCTGTTGAAAAGAAGCTTGGCCTGAAGAACAAGGCGCAGGTTGTTGCTTATGGCGATGGCGAGTTTAATGCTGAGGCCAAGGCTCTCGTTTACCACCATATTGACGATAATCGTGAAGGGTGGGGAAAATTGACCGAGCGGATGGGATACTGGGTCGATATGGAGCACCCTTATATTACCTGCACCAACGATTATATCGAGTCGGTCTGGTGGGCGCTGAAAACGATCTTCGATAAAGGGCTCATCTACAAGGATTATAAAATTGTGCCGCAGGATCCCAAGTCCGAGACGGTGCTCAGTTCGCATGAGCTTGCACTTGGTTATAAAGAGGTGACCGATCCGAGCATTTATGTGAAATTCCGGATCAAGGATTCTGCTGAGTCTCTGCTGGTATGGACGACGACACCATGGACACTGATTTCAAATGTAGCCCTTTGTGTGGGCTTGGATATTGATTATGTCAAGGTTTCACACCGCGAGAGCGGAGAGGTGCTGATTTTGGCAAAGTCGCGTATGAAGGTGCTGCTTGAGAAGAACGACGAGGGGGAGTCGCTTTGGATGGTTATTGCTGAACTGAAAGGGCGCGATCTTGAAGGGATTCATTATGAGCCGCTGTTCACCTATATGCATCCTGAAAAAAAGTGCTGGTACGTGACGTCGGGCTCGTTTGTTTCAACTGAAGATGGTACCGGTATTGTGCATATCGCCCCTGCTTTTGGCGCGGATGACTATGAAATTGCCAAAAAATATGATCTGCCAATGCTCCAGCCGGTTGGCCGGAACGGCTGCTTTACGGCCGAGGTGAGCGATTATGAGGGGATGTTTTTCAAGGATACCGATCCGCTTGTGATTCGTCAGCTCAAGGATGCAGGGAAATTGTACCGCAAGGAAATGATCACCCACACGTATCCCTATTCCTGGCGTTATGATGTGCCGGTGATCTATTATGCCCGCGAGTCATGGTATATCCGCACGACGGCAATTGCCGCTCGTATGGTGGAGCTCAACAAAACCATCAACTGGTGCCCTCCCGAGATTGGTTCGGGGCGTTTTGGCAACTGGCTTGAGGACAACAAGGACTGGGCGCTTTCACGCGAGCGTTTCTGGGGCTCTCCACTGCCGCTCTGGGTTTCGGAGGATTTTGCTATTGGTGATGATGCCTCTTCGGGAAAAATGTTTGCCGTTGGTTCAGTTGCAGAACTGCGGGAAGGATTTGTTGATATTGATGGGCAGCAGCTTCTTCTTGGAGATGCGCTTGACAGGGGACTGGTGGAGCTTGATCTGCACAAGCCTTTTGTTGACCGGATCTACTTTATCCGGGATGGCAAGCGCTTTAACCGGACACCCGAGCTGGTTGATGTCTGGTTCGACAGTGGTTCCATGCCTTTTGCCCAACTGCACTATCCATTTGAGCATCGCGAAGAGTTCGATGCCTCTTTTCCGGCCGATTTCATTGCTGAAGGGGTCGATCAGACCAGAGGCTGGTTCTACACCCTTCATGCCATTGCCACGCTTTTGTTCGACAAGCCTGCCTATAAAAATCTGATTGTGAATGGCCATATTCTCGACAAAAGTGGCCAGAAAATGTCGAAGTCGAAGGGCAATGTGGTTGATCCTTTTGATACGATGGAGCGTTACGGAGCCGATGCGCTTCGCTGGTATCTTATGGTGAGCAGCCCTCCCTGGAGGCCTAAATCGTTCAATACGGCTGAAATTGAGGAGGAGCAGCGCAAGTTTTTCCGAGCCTTCATCAACAGTTACAATTTTTTTGTGCTCTATGCCAACGTCGATCACTTTACCTTTGCGGAACCTTCAATTGCCCTGCATGAGCGCTCCGAACTTGATCGCTGGGTGCTTTCCTGCCTCAACACCCTCGTTGACGGTGTGCATCTGCGTATGGAGCAATATGACCTTACCGGAGCCGTAAGGCTGATCAACGATTTTACTGTTGATGATCTTTCAAACTGGTATATCCGTCGTTCAAGAAAACGGTTCTGGAAAAGTGACATGGGGCCAGACAAGATTGCCGCCTATCAGACTCTTTACAGCGTTCTTGAGACGGTCGCAAAACTGCTTGCACCCTTTACCCCCTTTCTTGCCGACAGGATCTATCTGAATCTGAATGGAATCAGCAAGCATGAATCTTTCGAGTCTGTTCATCTTGCAAATTTTCCTGTGCTTGATATTTCAGCTCTTGATCGGCCTCTTGAACAACGCATGAAAAAGGCGCAGATTATCACCTCGCTTGTGCGGACCATGCGCGAAAAGGCCTCAATCAAGGTTCGTCAGCCGCTCAAGCGGATTTTGCTGGCCGTTACTGATGCTGCTGCAAGGGAAGAGTACGCCCAGGTCAGTGATATCATTCTGGAGGAGATCAACGTCCAGAAGATTGAGTACATCGAAGAGGATGGCTCGGTCATCAGCAAGAAGGTGAAGCCCAACTTCAAGGCCCTTGGTCCCCGTTTCGGCAAGGAGATGAAAGCATTGGCGGAAGCGATCAGGATCATGAGCCATAAACAGATTGCGTTGCTCGAAAAAGAGGGCCATCTTTCGCTTGAACTTGACGGAAGGATTTTTGAACTTTTGCGTGAGGATGTTGATATCATGCATGAAGATATCGAGGGGTGGCTTGTCGCTTCCGATGAAGCGAACGGAATCATGGTCGCACTTGATACGGAGATGACTGAAGAGCTTGAAATGCAGGGACTTTCGCGTGAACTGGTCAGCCGTATACAGTCGCTTCGCAAGGAGAGTGGCCTTGATATTACGGATCGCATCGGGCTCTCTATCCAGGGATCTGAAAGAGTGCTGGAGGCGGTGAGGAGCAATGAGGCCTATATCAAGGCTGAAACCCTTGCCACAACCCTTGCTGTTGCTGTACTTGATCCCTCTTCTGCAACAATGTGGAAAGAGGAAAACCTCAACGGTGAAATATGCAGGTTATTGCTTGAAAAATATGCGAGTTAATAGTATTATTCGGCTCTTTGTTTTTACAGCATTCTGTTAGTGTATAAATGTCTACTATTATGGCGAAAAAAAACGGCAATGCTTCCAAAAAGGACAATGAGGTTATGGAAGAACCTGTCTTGACAAAAACCTATTTAACCGATGAAGAACTCGAACACTTCAGACTGCTTTTGCTGAAAAGAAGGGAAGAGGTGCTTCGTGATCTCGATATTCTGCGCTCTTCGCTGTCGGACGAAAATGTGGAAGACTCCATTAATTCCAACTACTCCATGCACATGGCCGATCACGGGACTGATACCATGGATCGTGAACAGCGATTTATGTTTATCGCCCGGGATGAAAAATATATTGGCTATATCGATCAAGCCCTTGACCGGATACGGAACAAGGTTTATGGTATTTGCATCAAGTCCGGCAAACCTATTCCGAAAAAGCGGCTTGAAGCAGTACCGCACACCTCGGTGAGAATTGAGTTCAAGCAGGGAAAAAGTAAATGATCAGTCGTTTTCCTCTTTGTCGGTTGTCGCATCAGTAACCTCGATCGGGTAGTCTCCACTGAAACATGCGGTGCAATAGCTGCATGTTTCTCCCTCAAATGATGGCACGCTGTTCATCAGCCCCTGCATGGAAAGGTATTTCAGTGAATCGACGCCGATATACTCCCTGATCTTTTCTATCTCCTCCTTGTCATTGTCGAGAGAGTCGAACATGTGGGTAAGGAGTTGCCGCTTGGTTGGAAAATCCATGCCGTAAAAGCAGGGATTGGTGATCGGCGGAGAGCTGATGTGCAGGTGTATTGACTTTGGGTCGGCCTCTCGGATCAGTTTGATCAGCATTTTCGCCGTTGTGCCGCGGACAATGGAGTCGTCAACAAGAATGATCGGCCTGTCGAGGAGCACGCCGCGTACAATGTTGTATTTGGATCGCACCTTGATGTCACGGCTGTGAACCCCTGGCTGAATGAAGGTTCTTCCGACATAGTGGTTGCGAATAAGGCCGTGTTCAAACCTTGCCGGTCGCTCCATTTTAAGACTTTCGCGCACAAAGCCGAGTGCCGCGGTATTGGATGAATCGGGAACACTGACAACGGTAAGCTCTTTTTCGCCGGGCTGGTGCTCAATTGTGGACTCTCTTGCAAGGTTTTTGCCGAGATTGCGTCTGATCTTGTCAACAGAATGCTTGAAAATAAAGCTGTCGGGGCGGGCAAAATAGACATACTCAAAAATACATCGAGCCTTGCGCTCTGAGGGTGGCAGAAAAAGCGATGTTGGTTTCTCGTTTGCTACAGCCAGATGGTCGATCAGAAGAATTTCTCCGGGCTCGATATCGCGGATATATTCCGCCTGAATGATATCGAAGGCGCAGGTCTCACTGGCCACGATGTATGCAAGCTCTCCGGTGAGAGGATCCACCTTTTTGCCGAGAGCGAGCGGCCTGAAGCCGTACGGATCCCTTGCGGCAATCATCTGATTGTTTGCCAGAAGTACCATAGAGTAGGCACCCTGTACCTGTAACAATGCTTCGTAGAGCTGCTGTATCGGCTCTTTTTCGCGGCTTCGTGCCGCCAGGTGCGGGATAATTTCGGTATCCGAAGAGGCCTGGAAAATAACGCCAAGTTCCGTCAGCTCGCGCCGCAATGCGCGGGAGTTAGTGAGGTTGCCGTTATGGGCAATGGCCAGACTTCCGGAGCGGTAGGTCAGTGAAAATGGCTGGATATTACTCACCGATGAGGACGAGCCCGTAGTCGAATAGCGGTTATGGCCGATAGCTGCGTAACCGCCCAGTGTTTCAAAAATGGTTTCATCCCTGAAAACTTCAGCAACCAGACCCATCCCTTTGTACTGCTTGAAGAGGGTCTTTTTTTTGACCTTGTTGTATTCTGCTACGACTATACCTGCGGCTTCCTGTCCCCTGTGCTGCAGTGAGTACAGTCCATAGAAAGTATCTTCCGCGGGAGTTTTTGAATTAAAAACGCCGAAAACTCCACACATAAGCAATGGTATCTTAACGTTGAGTAAACTGGTATAACAACCCATGCACAACCGTAGCGAATGAACATAACCATTCAAACTCTAAATTTAAAATATTCGTTGCAGTTGTTCTTGCTCCTTGGTTGTCAAACCGATCTGCTCTTTGTCGGGCTTATGTTTACAGAGTAAAAAGAGGTGACTCTTCAATTATTTTTGATTCATTTTCCCTCCAAATTGTCTTTTTCATGAAGTGGGTTATATTTTCAAAAGGAGGGAATGGCCCCGGGTTTTTCACAAAATTTATTAACAAGGGACATAATAAATGGCTATAACGACAAAGAAAACTTCAAATCCGCCAGGCGTGACAATCTGGGTTTTGGTAACCCTGCTTTGGGGAACCGTTTTTTACTGGACATCGATTATTATGCTGCAATTTGCAGCTTACCAGCTTCAGGAGGGCTCTTTTAACCCGTCAGGGAGCGAGCAGCGGGAGGTTTATGGAATCCAGGTTGGTGTGCTGATTCTCTTCGCTCTTGTTGCCATGATGGTCAAAAATATGTTCGAGCCGGGAGGTCAGAAACAGATCGCACGGTGGCAGAATATTTCGGAAGGGAAGGGAGAAAAAATTTTTATCTCTTTTGCCGGAAGTCTTGCAACCAGTTTTTTCTTTACCGCCCTGACAGCCGTGACCTTTCTCGTAAGTTCCTCTTTTCTTGGCTTTGTGGTTGAATTGACCGTATCGGTTGTTTTGCTTGCAGCCCTCTTCAATATAGCCGCAGGTATAGCGGCATCACTGATGGTTGGCCTTGTTTTTCTGATTGCGAGAGTTGGCCGCAAAAAGGGGTGAAGGGAAGAGGCAGAAAAACAAAAAAGCACAGTGATGGTCACTGCGCTTTTTTGTTTGAATTATGTGGAGCTAAGGAGACTCGAACTCCTGACCCTTTGCATGCCATGCAAATGCTCTACCAACTGAGCTATAGCCCCGCTTGCAGCTCTAAGTAAAAGAAAAAAAAGTTGTTTTTGCAACTTGTTTTGTTAATTCTTTCATTGAAGTGCTGTTATTAATGCTAAAAAAGCCGTTATGTCATTTATGTTTGTCGTCCGGGAAGGGTTTTCGAGTATAGGAAGGGCGAAACTGCCGGCAGCCATTACGGTTACGATAAGTTTTTTCGCTCTTGTGCTGCTTGCTCTTTTTAGTACTGCTTCCCTGAGTTTTCTCGATGTCATTCAGCAGTTGCGTAGCCGTGTTGAGGTTGAGGTTTTTCTTGGCGATGCAATGAGCGATTCCCAGGCCATGGATGCTGCGCGTCAGATAAAGATGGTCAAGGGAGTGAGTGAGGCCCTCTTTGTTTCGAAGAGTGAGGCCGCAGAGGCTTTTGCACAGGATTTTGGCGAGAATATTGTCAAAATTTTGGGTTCAAACCCATTGCCGCGCTCTGTCAGGCTGAAGTTTTTAGCGGAATATGCCCGCCCGGAAAGTATCCAGCGGATTGTGCCCGAAATTCAGGCAATTGTTCCCGACGCTGATATCCGCTATAATCAGTCATTTCTCGGTCAGATCGAGCAGAATGCACGCCTCTTTACCCTTGTGACTGGTGGCATGGGAGTGTTGATTTCAGTGGCAACGATTGTGCTGATAGGGTATACGATCCGGCTGGCTATGTATTCAAGGCAGGAAAAGATCAGAACCATGCGTCTGGTAGGTGCAACGGGCTGGTTTATCAGTGCGCCCTATATCATCGAAGGGGCTTTGCAGGGGCTGCTTTCCGGAGTGCTTGCTGCAGGGACTCTCTGGCTGCTCTCTGTTCAACTGCTTGCCCGTTATGAACCTCAGCTTTATGCGGTGGTGCAACCATCAACCCTTCTTGTCTATCCCGCCACGGTAGTGCTTGGTCTGCTCCTTGGTGTTTTCGGCAGTGCCCTGTCGGTGAGCAACTATCTCCGTGTTGTTTCGAAGCGATAGCCCTGCTTACCGCTCAAGAGAGTAAAGGAGGCTGATCTCTCTTTGCCACTCTGCAGAGTCCGGTGTTTCAAGGATGAGGGGAATCTCTTCACAGGCAGGGTGGTTCATAATATAGACGAACGCATCCATGCCTATGGTTCCTTTGCCAATACCCGCATGGCGGTCAATCCGGCTGCCGAGCGGTTGCATGGCATCATTGATGTGCATTCCCTTGAGGTAGTGCAATCCGACGATGCGGTCAAACTCGCTGAAGGTGGACTCAATTGCTGCGGTTGATTGCAGGTCGTAACCGCTTGCAAAGAGGTGGCAGGTATCGAGGCAGACGGCGACCCTTGACTTGTCGTCAACCTGGTCAATGAGCGACGCCAACTGTTCAAACCGGTTGCCAAGATTGGTACCCTGCCCGGCGGTATTCTCAATTACAGCAGAGACGCCTTTTGTTGCGTCAAGCGCCATATTGATCGATTCGGCAATCAGTTGCAGGCATCGATCTTCCTCAATCTCCTTAAGATGGCTTCCCGGATGAAAGTTCAGCAGGAGAAGCCCCAGCTCTTCAGCTCGCTGCATCTCCTCGATAAACGCTTCACGCGCACGCTGGAGTTTGTCAGGGTCGGGACTGCCAAGATTGATCAGGTAACTGTCGTGTGGCAGGATATGCTCAGGGCGGAACCCACCATCATCGCAGTTTTTCCGGAATGCGTCAATTGAGGTAGGCGCCAGTTTTGGGGCCTTCCACTGCCGCTGGTTTTTTGTAAAAAGGGCAAATGCCTTTGCTCCGATGCTGCTGGCCTGCAGCGGGGCATTTTCCACTCCTCCGGCAGTACTGACATGTGCTCCAACCCGTTTCATAATCCAAAATAAAAAATGAGGGAAATTTAGTCGGCAGCGCCGAATTTTTTTGCCTGGCCCAGAGTGAGGTTCAGGGTTTCGCGGACAGCGAATGAGTTACCCTTGGAGGAGGATGTTGAAAGCATCTCGCCAAGAAGCCCGGTCGAAAAAAGCTGAACCCCAAGAATGAGCAGCAGGATGCCGAGAAACAGAATCGGGCGGTTGCTGACCGGTTTGTTCAGCAGGATTTTATCCAGTGTGATGTAAAGGCTGATGATAAAACCGGAAAAAAAGCTTATTAGACCGGTCATACCAAAAAAATGCATGGGACGGCGAAGGTAACGCGTTATAAAGAGTACCGAAAGAAAGTCGAAGAGCCCTGAAAAAAAACGTGAGGAGCCATATTTTGTGACGCCGAATTTTCGCGCCCGGTGTTCGACCGGCAGCTCGGCAATCCTGAACCCCATCCACTTGGCGAGCACCGGAATATAGCGGTGCATGTCGCCATGCAGTTCCAACCTTCTGGTTACCTCTTTGCGGTAAACCTTAAGGCCGCAGTTGAAATCGTGCAGGGTAATGCCGGTAAAAAGTCGTGTTACGCCGTTGAAAAGCTTCGACGGGATGGTTTTGGAAAGTGGATCCTTGCGCTGCTGTTTCCAACCGCTGACCAGATCATACCCTTCATGCAGTATTTTGATCATCTCCTTTATGGCAAAGGGGTCATCCTGCAAATCTGCGTCAATGGTGCAGACATAATCGCCTGTCGCAGCCATAAAGCCTGCCGATAGTGCCGCTGTTTTTCCAAAGTTTCTCTGAAAGGAGATCAGGCGCAGTTCCGGCTTTGAAGGAATCATGCTGCCGATCAGTGCGCATGAATCGTCCGTGGAGCCATCATCAACAAGGATAATTTCAAAACTAAACGGCTCCACAAAGAGTTTGCGCAGTTCATTTTCACCCATGGCAGCATAAAGTTGCCCGATCAATTCAGGAAGCGATTCCCGTTCATTAAAGAGCGGAACAATGATCGACAATGGACAATAAACAGGTGACAATGGACAATAGAAAATTGACATTAACCGTAGGGGCGGGGTCATCCCGCCCCTCTTTTATGGAAAACGAACATCACGTAGGTCGGTGTCATCCCGCCCTTTCATTGTGGACAATAATTACATAAGGGGCCGGGAGGTCATCCCAACCCCTCTTTGTGCACAACGAACAGGAGAAAGGTAAGGAGTTGAGGGGGTAAAGCCAAACACCATTACCTCATACCCCTCGCGTGCCAGGATCCCAGATGTATTTATGCAACTGGAGCTGCATCCTCGCCCGGAGCCGATCGCGCAGCATCCATTCAGCCAGTTCGGCCAGATCAAGTTTCCCAAATGAAACCCCCATCATGATGGTAAAAGAATCCATCACACAGTGTTCCTTTAGAAGCTCCGTTGCCCACTCATAATCATCCCTGCTGGCAACAACAATCTTGAATTCAAAGGTCTGGCGGTGGTGTGGCTCAGCGGCAAGCGCAAGCTCAATATTCTCAGGATTGTTCTGATCGCAGACCCCCGATGAGGGCGGTTTAAGGTCAATAATTTTATGCACCCGGCTGTCAACCCCGGCAACAGAGAGAAAGCCGCCCGTCTCAAGCAGAACCTTCTGCTCCAGATCGCAAAGCTGCTGCATGAGGCTGTAGACAGCGGGCTGGAAAAGCGGCTCACCCCCGGTGATTTCGATAAACGGCGCCTGAAAGGCAAGTGCTCTTTCAATGACATCCTCTATCGCAAGCTTGACTCCACCACTTTCTGCATAAGCGGTATCGCAGCCAATGCAGCCGTGTCCGCACCCGGCAAGCCTTATGAAGGCGCAGGGCCAGCCCGAAAAGGAGGACTCACCCTGGATGGAGTGAAAAATCTCACTGATGTTAAGCGTTCCGGCGCTCATGAGTGCTGTTCTGCAAGCAGTTTTTCAAGGGCATCAGGGTAAAGCTGATGCTCGCATGCAAGTACTCTTGCGGCAAGAATCTCCGGCGTGTCGCCCGGCAACACCGGAACTCTTCTCTGCAGCAGTATTTTCCCCTTGTCATACTCCTCATTGACAAAGTGCACCGTTGCACCGCTCTCAGTTTCGCCAGCCTCAAGCACCGCAGTATGGACATACATGCCATACATCCCCTCACCACCGAATTTCGGCAGCAGGGCAGGATGAATGTTGAGCATCTTGCCAGGAAACGCCCTGACGACCGCGTCAGGCACCTTGCGCATATATCCCGCAAGCAGAACGATGTCGATCTGTGCCTCCTTGAGGCAAGCGACCATCGCGGCAGCAAACTCGTCAAAAGTGCCGAACTGTTTTTCCGTGATATGCACCGTTGCAATGCCCTGTTCATGCGCAAACTCCATCGCTCCGCACTGCGAACGGTTCGAAAGACAGAGCACGATTTCCGCATTGAGCGGCTTTTCCGCAATGGAGCGGTAAATCGATTTAAAATTGCTTCCTCCGCCGGAGCAGAAGAGCGCAATACGGGTTTTGTTGGTAGTCATGATGGTTCTTTGTTCTGCATCACTGAATAGATTTTGTTGCTGTGCAAGTGTGTGAGTTGTTCATGGACAGGCCTTCAACAGTTTGGGGTTTGAGGTAATGACCTCGATGCCGCCAGTCTGAAAGTCTACATCGTTTGTGAGCAGCTTCAGGTTTTGTTGCTTGCAGATGTCGGTCAGTACTGCGTCGTTAAAGTCTTTCATACCCGATCCAAAATCAGA